>JBBQVY010000109.1:0-15617 GCA_038211085.1 Chitinophagales bacterium
TATACCTTACCCGATGTAGCACATACTTTTAAAAAAGGTCACAGGCTGATGATACAAGTTCAAAGCTCCTGGTTTCCTTTAGTTGACAGGAACCCACAAAAGTTTGTTGACATCTATCATGCGAAAGAAAGTGATTTTCAAAAAGCAACTATAAAAGTGTACCACCAGGCGGGGGCACACAGTAAGATAATTTTACCATTTGTCACATTTTAGCGAGGAAGTAATTTGGGGAATTTACGGTAGTCTACCGAAAGCTTTTATTGCGAGCCGAGGTTAGACTACCGTAAATTTTTTTAAGACCGGCAGTAAGTTTGAGGTTCATTAGACTACCGTAAATTCTATCAGCCATTATTTTACGGTAGTCTAATGAAAGCTTTTATTGCAAGCCGAGATTAGACTACCGTAAAATTTTAGAGCCCGGCAGCCTGCTTGAGGTTCATTAGACTTCCGTAAATCCTTTGGGCCATTATTTTACGGTAGTCTACACAGAACACTTAATGAAAGACCCAACTAAGACTACCGTAAATTTTTAGGTTCGCCTGTCTACCAGAAGCTTTTATTGCAAGAGGAGATTAGACTATCGTAAATTTTTAAAGTCTCGTAATTGCTGGTCATGCCAATTCAATAGCTAATTGAAAAGATAAAGTTGATGATACCAACTAAAGTTCAATAGTAAATTTCCAGCCTCGAACTACTGTTAAGTCATTGCCTCTGCTGAAGACTTTATTGGGCTGCCCTACTTTTCAAACAGGATTACCGGCTGTCGTTATTATTTAAGCCTTATGTCAAACCTGCCATTTTCAATTATAATAGAGTCTGTTGTGGATGTCGCAAATGAAGTATCACTTATCCTTCTAAAAAGTTTGCCTGAAAATTCGCCGGCTAAAATATCATTTACCGTGTCAATCTTAATGACAGCAATAGAGAATGTCGGAATTGTCTGCGACAACAAATATGTTTTTTTGGGCTGCCCCCGTTCAGAATACCAATAAGCAACTCCAATAGTGTCATTAGTCAAAGTACTATAGGTGCCAATACTCCTAAAATTTGTAGTAAGATTTAAGTCTATGCTCTCATTAGTACTCCATGATCCATTCTTATACAGAACCTTGTCAGCATTTAAATGAATGTCTCCATCACTTGAATAATAAAAACCACTTAAATTTTCTCTGCAACCTCCTGCGAAAGGGAAACAAACCTGACCATAATTAATCCAAACTTGCGAGTTTAGTAGAAACCCAAAAGTGTTTCGTCCGGTTTGCGTTTTTAGGGGTAACGAAAGATCAATTCCTGTATCGTCCTTTTTACAAGAGAATACAAGAATGGAAATTAGCATACCAAAAAATATTTTCATCAGACGCTTTTCTTTACTGACACTTTGGAATTAAATGATGTTGCATCAAGGTATCCAACCGTAAATTTTATCGGCCATTACTTTACGGTAGTCTGAAATAAGCGTTATTGCAAGATGGAATCATACCCCCTTAAATTTTATCGGACAATATTTTACGGGAGTTTGCCGGGAGGTTTTGTTGAAAGCCTAAACTTATCGGAAATTATTTTACGGTAGTTTGCATGGAGGACTTACTGCAAGACCCAGCTTAGACAACCGTAAATTTTATCTGCCCTTGCTTTACGGTCGTCTGACTGAAGCTTTTTTTGCAAGCGGAGAATGGACAACTGTAAATTTTCAATCTACTTACCAAACTTTTTCTTCAATAAAGCCAGGGCATAACCCATGGGTAAAACAGCCGCTGCTTTTTCCAGACTTCTGCTCTCTGGAACATCCAAATCAGAGGTCAATTACAGCCGTTAATTTTTTTACTGCTCATCGATAATAAGGTTTTAATTATAGGCTCATATTTTTGTTGGGGTAGTAAGGTTAAGCCTATATTTCGGTTATGAAAAACAAATAGCTTTCCCGGGGCTATGGTCAGAATGCTTTTCTTTTGCTTGCCGCCCTTGGTTCTTCATATACCTTATAGGCGGCAAATCAAATGTAAATATGGGCTTCAATCCTTCTTTTTTAGTTGATATATTCTCCTATTAATAATGTTATTTGTGATATTTCATTATAAGTTTATACATTAGTGCAAACGATTGCGCAATTGTGTATAAAGTTACCATGTCTCATATTGCTAAAGAACTAAAAATTACCCCTGCTACTGTATCAAGGGCATTGAACAATCATCCACGAATAAGCACCAAAACAAAGAAATTAGTCCTTAGTGTCGCAACCAAATTAAACTATCGTCCTAATCGTAATGCCTCTTCTCTAAGGTCAGGAAAATCAAAGGTTATTGGTGTAATCATACCCAGCGCTAATATTAATTTTTTTGGATCAGTTATACATGGAATAGAAAGTATCGCAAACAATTATGGTTATAATATTCTCATTTATCAATCGAATGAAATGCCGGAATTTGAGAAGAAGGCGTTGGATACATTCATAGAAACATCAGTGGATGGAATAATTGCTTCTATAGCAAAAGAAACCTTTGATTTTAGCCATTATAATGAAATTAAATTGAAAAATATCCCTTTGGTTTTGTTTGACAGGGCTAATGATGAAATCGGTGTTTCGTCGGTAGTTATTGATGATCACAATGGGGCTTTTATTGCCACCGAGCATCTTATTAAGCAAGGCTACAAAAGGATTGCTCATATTTCCGGTCAACAACATATCAAAATTTTTAAAGATCGATTTTTAGGGTATAAAGATGCCCTGGCACATTACCATTTAAAATTTGATGAAGCATTGGTAGAGCAAGGCGATATATCCATTGAATCAGGTAAGCAAGCAACAAAAAGATTTCTTTCATTGTCTAATCCACCAGACGCAATTTTTGCTGTTGAAGATTTTACGGCACTTGGGGTTATAAAAGAATTAAAGGAAAGAGGCATAAAAATACCAGATGATTTTGGCGTGGTAGGTTTTGCAAATGAGGCATTTGGTGAACACATTACACCGAGTTTATCCACCATCGATCAGCAAACAATACATATGGGGAAAGAAGCTTTTAAATTGCTCTTAACCCAGATGAAAGAGAAGAATGTTAAGGACCGGGTAAAAATGAAGATTGTTCTCGATGCACTGCCAGTCTTTAGACAGTCATCTCAAAGGTTGTAATTTTTAAACTAATGTAAACGATTGCGCAAATGATACAACACTTTATAAAAAACAAAACCCATTGGGTTGCTGTTAAGTGACCATAAATATGAAGCCACTTATCCTTTCAGGAAAATAATTCAAAATATTTTTTATTACGTCAAACGTTTAGCTATGGAATATTCTCTACCACTAATTTTCGAACGACAATTACAAAGCCGCATTGTGGTTTTACCAAAAAGAACTGCTTATTTTCTTTTCTTGTTATTTACTATGCTGCTTATTGCTTCCACAACTTTTGCGCAAGGAAAAAAAATAACAGGAAACGTTACTTCCGGAACAGATAACAAAGCTTTAATCGGTGCGTCCGTTGAGGTTAAAGGAACTGCCAGTGGAACAACAACAGATCAGCAAGGAAATTATTCTATCAATGTTGCAAATGGGGCAACTTTAGTATTTGGTTATGTAGGTTTTGCGAACCAGGAAATTCCGGTTAATAATAGTTCAGTCATAAATGTTACCCTCCAGGGTGCAAATGCTTCTATGGATGAAGTGGTAGTGATCGGGTATCAATCTGTACGTAGAAAGGATCTGACAGGTGCAACAGGAGTTGTGAATACACAAAACACTGAAAGGCTTGTTGCAAGATCATTGCCTGAGCAACTTCAAGGTATGTCTCCCGGTGTTGTGGTTAGAACAGGTGGCCAGCCCGGGCAGGAAGCTGTAGTGAATATAAGGGGTTTGAGCACCTTTAGTGGAAACGCCAATCCATTGTACATAATTGACGGCATGTTTTCAGATCCTAACACTACCGTAAATCCGGATGATGTGGCAACCATTCAAATATTAAAAGATGCATCGGCAGCCGCCATTTATGGATCGAGGGCTGCAAATGGCGTAGTAATTATTACTACCAAAAAAGGCAAGGACGGACCTATGAAAGTTTCTGCATCTTCAAAATATAGTGTTACCCAGCTTCCTAACAGGTATGATATGATGAACGGCCCTGAATATGTTGCTACCAATAAAGCTGCATACCAGGCAGCAGGTTATGCCCTGCAACCGGCCGTTGCAAACTATGCAGGTATTAATACAAATTGGGCCGATGAAGTATTGAGAACCGGGAATATCCAGGATCACAATGTTACCCTTTCAGGCGGTGCGAAGAATTCAAATTATCTTATATCAGGATCATATTTTAAAGATATGGGTACACTGATAGCAAGAGATTTTGAAAGGACCGCCTTACGTATTAATACAGAAGCTTCAAGAGGACGGTTTAAGTTCGGCGAAAACATTATGCTTTCCCACTCTTTAAGAAACTCACCTTATGAAAATAATTTTGAAGTGGGTAACCCATGGTACGATGTATGGAATATTCTTCCTATTATTCCGGTAAAAGATGCTTCGCTTATTACAGCCGCAAACCCCGGAGGTTGGGGAATGGGTTCCAACAATTCACGCACCTTTTCACGCAACCTCGTAGCTATATCTGACATTACCTCAGCCAGGAGCACGTTCTTTAAAATTCTTGGCAATGCTTATATAGACTTTAAGTTAACCAACTGGTTAAACTACCACTTTAATGCCGGGGCAGAAACGAGTTTCGACCGTGTAAAAACATTACGCAAAGATGGACCCTGGTACTGGAACCAATCGCCTAAACCCAGTGAAGTTGGCGAGGATCGTGCTCAGTTCTTAAGCTATCTTTTTGAACATACATTAAACTTCAATAAAAGTTTTAATAAACACAGTATTAATGGTGTGGTAGGAGTTACAGAGCAAACCATTAGAAGGGACAATTCATTTGGAGGAAGAACAGGTCTAAGCCGATATAATGGCCAGTATTTTACTACAATTACATCGGCATCACCCTCTTATCTTTCAAATGGATCCAATGATCAAACATTAATTAATTCATATTTGGGACGCCTAAACTATAATTACGACGACAGGTATCTTGCGACTTTTACCTTTCGCTCTGATAAAGACTCCCGGTTTTCTCCAGATTACCGAACAGGTTTTTTCCCATCGGGGGCTCTTGCCTGGAACATTCATAAAGAAAAATTCTTTAATGTAAACTGGATATCAAATTTAAAACTTCGTGGATCTTATGGTGTGTTAGGTGCCGCAAATTTGGGTAACTATCAATTCACAGGATTTTTAAACCAGGGACCGAGAACGGTTTTCGGATCGGGACAAATTGAACAACCCGGGGCTACTCAAGCACGCCTGGTTGCAACAGATCTTCGCTGGGAAAATAAGGCTACGACCAATATAGGTTTAGACGCCGGTCTTTTTAATAATAAGGTAAGTATTGCATTGGATGTTTTTCGTTCTGTGTCTGAGGATGTATTGGTAGGTCAACCCTTACCAAGGTACCTCGGAAATTTGGGAGGAAATCCATTAGTAAATATTGGCTCCATTGAGAATAAAGGAATTGAATTAGAAGTTGGTTATCGGCATGTCAAAACAAATGGCTTTTCTTGGAATGTAGCTGCCAACTTTGGTATAATAAGAAACAAGGTTCTTTCTCTCGGTAGCTTAGGGATCGATCCTGTTACAGGATTGCAAAGAAATTATATACAGTCAGGAAACACCCGTTCTCAAATCGGCAGATCAATTGGCGAATACTTTGTTTTAGTAACCGATGGTATTTTCCAGAATCAAAAGGAAATTGACGATCACAAAGCCCAGGCTAAGTATGCAAAACCTGGTGATATACGTTACATAAACTTAGTGAACGGCGGAACAGATGATGATATAAACGACCAGGACAGGCAATATGCTGGTTCTCCCTGGCCTAAGTTCACAACAGGAATACAGTTTAATTCCAGCTATAAAAATTTTACTCTAAATATGCAGCTTTATGGTTCATTCGGCCAAAAGCTTTATAATGATGTTTTAAGAGATTTAGACGGCCAGGGTTATTCCAATTACAGACGTACCATTAATCCATGGTCTCCCACAAATACCAATACCGATTTTCCCCGTCTTGGAGTGTCGTATTCAACAGGTGTTACGGGTGATCCTGCCGTTGACCAGGGAGTTGTTTCTAATGTTAGGGGTAATACAAATCGTTGGATAGAAGATGGCAGCTATTTACGTATGCGCAATCTTGAAATAGGATACATGCTTCCAAAAAGATTATTAAGCCGGTTGAGCATAAATGACACACGGTTATTTGTAAGTGGTCAAAACCTGTTTACACTAACCAGGTATTCAGGCATAGATCCTGATGTAGTAGGTGCCAATGCTAACCTTGAACCTGGCGTTGATAATGGAAATTATCCTGCTTCACGAATTATCACTTTTGGAATTAATCTAGGATTTTAAAAAAATGAATGAATAAAGTCTGACGAACTTTTAAACATCTTAATTATGAAAAAAATTACAATCATATCTATCATAACTCTTACCATGTTTTCTTCGTGTAAGAGAAATTTTGATGAGCCCAATCCCAATGCACTTACAATATCCAATTTCTGGACAACCGAATCCGATGCTATTAAAGGTGTCAACGCTGTGTACAGCACCTTACACCGGCAGGCATCTGTCTATTCACGATGGATGTACTACCACAGAATTCTAAGATCAGATGAAGGCTTTGGCTCGGGTGGAGATGGGGGATTAAATAACCTGATGAGCTTTGTTCAAACAGATTATAATAATGCGCTTACCGCCGAAACATGGCAAAATTTATATGTCGGGGTTTTTAGAGCTAACCAGGCATTGGCCAATATTCCTACCATAAATATGGACCCGAATTTAAAAAAGAGGCTTATAGCAGAAGCCAAATTTTTAAGAGGATTTTTTTATTTTGATCTCACCTTGTTCTGGGGCAGGCCGCCTTTAATGCTTGAACCTTCCAAGCCTACCGATCAGCCGCGTAATGCAACTAACGAAGAAGCTTGGGCACAGGTAGTAAAAGATTTTACAGAGGCTGCTGCCGACCTTCCTGAAACTTACTCCTCTATGCCAAACGAAATTGGTAGAGCAACCAAAGGCGCAGCCTATGCTTTTATTGGTAAGGCGTATATGCAGCAAAGCAAATATCAGCAGGCTGTCGACGCTTTTAACTGGTTGGTAGAAGGTCCCGGTAAAACCATCTATGATTTGATGCCCAACTACCGCGATAACTTTTTAATCAGCACCGAGAATAATAAAGAGTCAGTGTTTGAATTGCAGTTCGCCCTTAAAGCAAATGAGAACGGTGATGATGATGCAAACGAATCGATTAACCTGAATTCCGGTGCATCCATAGCACAATTTTTTGCACCACCTGGTGTAGGTTTTAATGATGGTGCAGCCCGCAAACGGTGGCTTGTAGATACTTTCCTTCTCGAAAAAACCGTCACAAATCAACGCGATCCACGTTTGGCTGCTTCCTTTATTTTCGATTCTACAGACGAGAGAGGGGCAAATTTCACTATCGTTTACGGACAAACTTATGCCAGCCGTGGCCTTAACTCCGGCGCAATGTGGTTTAGAAAATTATTAAACGATCATTGGAAAAATGTGGAAGGTTTTAGCTCGGGAAATAACTACAGGATGATACGGTATGCTGATGTATTATTAATGTATACTGAAGCCTTGAATGGTGTAAATCGTACTGCTGATGCCTATCAATATGTGAACAAAGTAAGAGCACGTGTTGGCATGTCACCTCTTACTGCAGGAATGACCCAGGCCAGGTTTTTAACCCAGATAAAGCATGAAAGAATTGTTGAACTTTCCGGTGAAGGCTGGCGGTGGGCCGACCTTTTAAGATGGGGTGATTTAAGCGCTGCCAATTTACCTGTTTTAAAAGCAAGAGATCCCGAATTTACCAACTTTACGGTGGGTAAAAATGAGTACTATCCCATACCGCAGGGAGATATAGATCTGAACCCTAACCTGAAACAAAATCCGAATTTCTAACGCAATAGAACAACAGGTTTATATAAGCCTGTTGTTTAAATTTGTTATCCATTTTCAACAATTAATTTAATGTACATGGTTGAACAGAATAGGTTTTTGAGCCGGGCATTGGTTTCAAATCCGGCTTTGCTTGCTGCCTGCCCCGTCAAACATGCGGGGTCGCACTCTTGTCCATTTTTTTCCTTATTAAACAACATAATTACAGGCTATCTCTTACTAGTTAACACTACAATAATTGCTTACTTATGATGCGTTCTTCCAAACAATATTTGTTTTTCCTGCTTTTGTTGGTTGCAACAGAAAGTTGTAAAAAGCCTGGGAATGTTTATGTTCCCCCTGTCTACATTCCGCCAACAGAAACCACTTTTATTAACCCATTATTATCCAGTGGACCTGACCCATGGGTAATAAAGAAAGACAGCTTTTATTATTACACCCATACCTCCGGAGATAAGATAAGGGTGTGGAGAACCAAGTCAATGTCGCAATTAAAAAATGCAAGCGACCAAACCATTTGGTCTAAGCCTTCAACAGGTGCAAACTCTCAAAATGTATGGGCTCCCGAATTGCATTTTTTAGACGGCAAATGGTATACTTACTATACTGCCGGTGCCACCACCGACCAGGCAACACAACGAACTTTTGTGCTTGAAAACTCTTCAACAGATCCATGGGTAGGTACATGGACCGATAAAGGGAAGGTTGCCGACCCCGCCGCAGATTTTTTTGCAATTGATGCTACTATACTTGAATCTGGAAGTAACCGCTATATGATATGGAGCGGCCACGCATCTGCTACCGATAACATACAAAGAATTTATATTGCCCGCATGTCATCACCATGGACGTTGGCTACTGCCCGTGTGTTAATATCGTCACCAACGTACGATTGGGAAAAGATAGGTTCCCCACCTGTAGTAAACGAAGGACCTGAAATATTGAAAGGCCCAACCGGCAAAGTTTTTCTTGTATTCTCCGCTTCCGGTTGCTGGACGGATGATTATGCTTTAGGCATGATGACTTTAAAAGATGGAGGTGACCCGATGGTTGCTACTGACTGGAGTAAAACTGCTACTCCGGTATTTACGAAAGCACCCTTAAATGGTGCTTTTGGTCCTGGTCATAACGCCTTTTTTAAATCCCCCGATGGAACGGAAGATTGGATACTTTACCATGCAAACCCCGCAGCCGGAATGCAATGCGGTGACGCCCGTTCTCCACGTATACAAAAATTTACCTGGAATGGTGACGGCACTCCAAATTTTGGTCGGCCCGAACCTATTAACACCAAATTAAAAAGACCGTCTGGTGAAAAAGATTAGTGTAATTGATAATTAACTACTTGCTTTTTTTTAACGAAATAAAGTATTGGTAAATAGTGGTATCAATGTTTAATTACAGCGTTGCCGATGAACGTACTGCAACCCTTCGATAAACTCAGGGTTAACTGCTACGCTATGTTCAATAACTCCGTTGCCTTTGAACTGAGCGTAGCAACGATGATGCATAAAGAACAAATGATTGGTTCAAAAAAAAATATTTAATGATGAAGATGTTTTGCTTATTGTTAATGGCCTTTGCATTGCAGAACTGTGCAGTACAGGTACCACAAAAAATAAGTGAGCAAACCTTTACCAATCCTTTGCTCGAAAGAGGCGCAGACCCATGGAGTATTTATAAAGATGGATTTTATTATTATACACACACAGTTTCGGACAGCCTGGTAATTTACAAAACAAAAAATCTTGCCGACCTGAAAACAGCACAACGAAAAACGATTTTTGTTCCTCCAAAAAACACTGCTTATTCAAAAGAACTTTGGGCACCTGAAATACATTTCATAAACGGCAAGTGGTACACCTACTTTGCTGCAGACGACGGGCAAAATAAAAATCATCGCCTGTATGTTTTGGAGAATGCTTCTGTAGACCCCATGGCTGGTGAATGGATGCTTAAAGGAAAGGTTGGCGACACCTCGGATAAATGGGCAATTGACGGTTCTGTTTTTGAGCATAAGAAACAGTTGTATATGATATGGAGCGGCTGGGAAGGTGATGAAAATGGGGAGCAGGATATATACATTGCAAAGATGATAAACCCCTGGACTATTGATGGTAAGCGGGTTCGTTTATCAAGTCCGATATATGAATGGGAAAGACATGGCGATCTTCATGATGCAAACAATCCACCACATGTTTATGTGAATGAGGGACCGCAAATTTTGACGCATGATGACGATGTTTTTTTGATTTATTCAGCAAGCGGTTGCTGGACAGATAATTATTCGTTGGGTATGTTATCAACTTCAACTAATAATAATTTAATGGATTCTGCTCATTGGAAAAGGCATGCTGAGCCGGTTTTTAAGGAGTATGTAGCAAATAGCGTGTATGCACCGGGCCACAACTCTTTTTTTAAATCGCCGAATGGAAAAGAAGACTGGATATTATACCATGCCAATTCAGCACCGGGCCAGGGATGCGGAAGGCTTAGAACACCAAGAGCACAAAAATTTACCTGGAACGCCGACGGCACACCCAATTTTGGTGAGCCGGTGAAAGCAGGTGAGCCGCAACCTATTCCTTCAGAAAAATAAAAGTTGATCCGATGGAATTTAAAAAAAAATGTTTAAAATAATTTATTGGGTTATCGGCTATTGCTTTTCATAGCCCTCCCGAACGTTCTAATCAGCAATGTTTTTGGTACCAATGTTCGGAACGGGCGGGCATCATCCATGAGTTGCAATCACTTTAACCGCATCACTTTGAGTAGCTGTAGGTTTCAATCCAAATTTAAAAGTGAACCAAACCGCTTATAAGGTTACTGAAAAGTTTTATGAATTATAAGTGCTAAAAATTACAAAAATGGGGAGACAAACCTGGACTTTACTCTTTGCTTTAATGCTGTCTGTTTATAGCTCTAATGCACAACAATTAGTTCTTCCGGGGGATCATGCTGACCCCTCTGTTGTAAAAATTGGAGATACCTATTGGGCAAGTGCCACAACATCAAACTGGTTTCCGGCTTTCCCATTATTGAAATCAAAAGATCTTGTTCACTGGACTCAACAGGGATATATATTCGACAAAAAGCCTGAGTGGGCTGATTATTATTTTTGGGCACCAGAGATTACGTATGAAAAAGGTAAAGTGTATGTGTATTATGCAGCACATAAAAAAAATGGCAACTTATGTGTAGGTGTAGCCAGCGCCGATAAACCTGATGGTCCATATAAAGATCATGGACCATTAATATGCCAGCCAGATGGTTCTATTGATGCTTTTCCCATGAGAGATGAAAACGGCAAACTCTATATGATATGGAAAGAAGATGCAAACAGTATTGGGAAACCCACACCCATTTGGGCAAGTGAAATGAATGAAGAAAGAACAGCATTGATGGGTGAGAAGAAAGAGTTGTTTAGAAATGAACTGGGGTGGGAGCATAACCTTGTAGAAGGTGTATCGATGATAAAACATGGGGGATACTTTTATGCATTTTATGCTGCGGCAGGTTGCTGTGGCCCGGGTTGTAATTATGTTACCGGGGTTGCCCGCTCTAAAAATCTACTGGGGCCATGGGAAAAAGATAGCAGGGGCCCGGCCTTGAATGACAACGCTGACTGGGTATGCCCCGGTCATGGCACACCGGTACAAAAAAATGGGAAGTTTTATTTTCTATATCATGGCTATAACAAAACCTCGCATGCCTTTACAGGAAGAGAAGGTTTATTAACTGAGTTTATATTTAATAAAGAGGGTTGGGTAGATTTCAAGAACGAGGTTTCTTCCCTCAATAAAAACAAGCCACTTTCTATAAAAGATGAATTTAATAATACCACGCTCTCCCAGGATTGGCAATGGAGCGTATTTCAAAATGCAAATAAAAACCTGAAACACGGCCAGTTATATTTAACTGCTTTGCCTGAAGTTTCAGGTGCTTTCGTGGGGCAAAAAACATTGAGTGGTGATTACGATGCAACAACCGTTCTTATTACGAAACAATCCACTTCATCTGCAGGGATTGCAGCTATAGGCGACGAAAAAAATATTGTGGCTGCTATGGTAAAGGGTAATAACGTGCAGGTTGTAGCGGTAAAAGATGGGAAGAAAACAATTGTATCATCAAAAGATATATCCGCGGTAGGTAAGTTATATTTACGTATGCAGGTTAGAAACGGAAAAGAACTAACTTTTGCATACAGCCTGGATGGTAAGAAGTTTACAACTATGAATGTGCCTTCTGTAAATGGAGATTTTTTACCACCTTGGGACAGAGCTGTCAGGGCTGGATTGGTTTCAAAAGGCGACAGCAAATTGAAAGCTGTGTTTGAGCGTTTTGAAATGGTAACTAAATAAATTCGTTATTGTGAGCCTTAACAGGTAGTCTTTGTTTTGGGGTGCTTGAACGAGTTGAAAGATGTGTTGCTGGTTGAAGTGAAAGTACAATTGAGTGACCCTTCAACAGGCTAAGGGTAAACTGCCACGCTGCTATGAAAAACTGCATGTTAACCGAGCGTGGCAACGATGATGACCTGAAGAACCTCTGCTGGCAACAAAAAAATAGTGTTTGAAGCTACCTGGTTATTTATAAAATTCTTAAAATCGTATTTTTAATTAAACATTAAATACTCCGCCGTTATGAAAAAAAATCTACTGTTATTATTGGCTTTTGCCGGCATTAGTTATTTGCCTGCTGCAGCCCAACCAACCATTAAAAATTTAAATTTTGAAGCTCAGCACGCTGATGTAGCCTTTGTTGATATTGATGGCGATGGCGACCTCGATATTCTTATTAGTGGTGAAAGCGGGCCTGACAGAAAACTCCAGTTGTTTAAAAACGATGGTGCAGGTAATTATACAGCTTCAGCATCTTCTTTTAAACCAGTAACCCGCGCCACTTTTGATTGGGATGATATTAATGGAGATGGTAAGATCGATCTGATCATGTCAGGCTTTCCTGCCGCTGGAATCTTTGATAGTGTGTATACTTCGGATGGTGTTGGAAACTTTACCATTGCAACCTCCATCCAGCTTCCACAACTTGCGCCTAGTACTGGTTTTGCAGATCTAAATAACGATGGCTTTACAGATATTTATGTGTTCGGTAATAAGTTTGATGGAAAGCCGAAAATTTTCTTCAGTAACAAATTGGGCGGCTTTACGGAGTCAGCACAATTTGACGCTTTTAATTTTATTGACCCTGACGTAACTGAAGTTGACTTTGACAACGATGGTGATATTGACCTGTTTGTAAACGCAGGATTTGAAGACGGAGTTGCCAGCCGCTTTTCAAAAATGTTTGTAAATACCAATGGTGTTTTTACTGTAATGAGTTTAACAGGCATTATTCCAAAAGGTAATGGCTCTGCGGTTTGGGGCGATTTTGATAGTGATGGAGACCTGGACTTGTTACTAAACGGCGATGGTTATTTAGGGACTGGAGAAGACAATGATGGCGTTTACAGGCTCTATAGAAACAACGGGGCCGGTGCCTTTGCAGAAGCTACTACCTTTCAGAGCTATCGCCAAAACAGTACCGGAGACGGTGGCCGTTTCTTTGATTGGGACAATGATGGAGATCTTGATATTGTAGTGACCGGTTATAATCCTACTATAAACAGGCAGGCAACTGATATATATATCAATACCTCCGGTGTTTTTACTCCGTATGCTTTTAACGCAAACCTACCCGGTGTATCCGAAAGCTCCATTGAAGTGGGAGATATAGACAATGACAGCGACCTTGATCTTATCGTGACTGGATTTTCGAACCATGATTTTAGCGGAAGCGGCGCTCTTAATACCAATGCATCTCTGATTGTTGTTAATCCTGCCACGATCATTAATCTCGCTCCCACCCCACCCGTAAATCTAAACGTTAGTGGTGGAGTTTCAGGTTTAACCTTTACCTGGGGCCCAGGTACCGATGTTACAACACCCATTGCTGCTCTTACTTATAACTTGTTTATAGTTAATAATGAAGGCAAAACTTTTTATTCCCCGGTTGCAGATACTACTACAGGCAGGTTGCTTGTTCCAAGAATGGGTAATGTGCAGTTAAATAAATCCTGGAAAATTAATGGCTTGCCCGCAGGCACTTATCGCTGGGGTGTTCAATCTGTTGATAATAGTTTTAGAGGTTCAACATTTGCCACAGGTAATTTTGTAATAAGTGCTGACGGTTCACTTCCTGTTCATCTTACCAGCTTTAATGTTGCAGCAGAGGGCAGCAGGTCAAAAATTTCGTGGTCCACAGCTTCTGAACAAAACAACGATCGTTTTGAAATAGAGCGTTCGGCTGATGGCACCAGCTTTAACAAGTTAACTACTGTAAAAGCAAGCGGAACTACCATAGATGCAAGGCAATATTCAGTATACGATTACAGCCCCTTAAAAGGAATGAATTATTACCGCTTGATGCAATACAACAAAGACGGCAAGCAAACCAATTATGGTATTAAAACGGCGAACTTCAAAATTGGAGGAGTAATCTCCTTATCTGTTTATCCAAACCCCGTGGTTACAGACTTTGGTGTCAGGCTAATGAATTACGAAGGAAAATCTGTTACTGCTACACTTTTTGATATGGTGGGAAAGCAAATTCATAAGCAAGTAATTCAAACAGCGGCAGGGCAAATAGATTACCAACTTAATTTGAATAATAAGCCAATGAGTGGAAATTATATACTACAAGTGTCAGGTGAAGGGATAAGTGAAACGGTGAAGGTGATAGTAAAATAATTGATCAGATTAATAAAAAAATCCCTGCAGGCAAAACCTGCAGGGATTTTTTTATTAACTGGCATTGGCCTACCATCATTTACAAATTTATTTTGGCCTGTGAATAAAATTATCTTCTACACGGAGTTAGACTACCAAAAATTATAGTCCTGTTAATCTCTTACTTACCAAATTTCTTCTTAAGCAAAGCCAGTGCATCACCCATAGGCAAGGCGGTTTCAACCGGTTTGTTTTTATTGGGTTGATTGAATGATTTAGCAGGTATATTTCTTTGGGGCCGTTCTGGGGCTTCAAGTGTCTGTTTGATAGATAACGCAATACGTTTACGGGCAACATCTACTTCTGTAACTTTTACCTGCACATGCTGATTAAGTTTCAGGGCCTGGTTTGGATCGGTTATATAAGTATGAGATATTTCGGAAACATGTACCAGTCCATCCTGCTTTACCCCAATGTCTACAAAAGCACCAAAGCGGGTAATATTGGTTACTACTCCCGGCACAATCATGCCTGCAGATACATCCTCAATTTTATAAATGTTGGCAAATTCAAATTGTTGTACTTCGCTCCTTGGATCGAGGCCGGGCTTTTTAAGTTCGTTTAGTATGTCTTTAATTGTCAGTTCACCAAACTGCTCATTCCTGTACTTTTTTGCATCTATTTGTTTTATCAAAGTTTCATTACCTACCAGGGTTGACACTTCGGTTCCAAGATCTTTAGCCATTTGCTCTACCAGGGGGTAAGCCTCAGGATGTACAGAGCTTGCATCCAGTGGGTCTGATCCATCTTTGATGCGAAGGAACCCTGCGCATTGTTCAAACGCTTTGGCGCCCAGTCGTGGAACT
>JBBQVY010000110.1:0-15541 GCA_038211085.1 Chitinophagales bacterium
GAAGCCCTATAATCACGAAGGGCTGTGTAACCAACCTGCAATTTGTTATTTGATTTATTGTTGAAACGGGTATTCAACTCACCAATAAAAATATTAAAGTTGTTATTGATGGTATAACCGCTGCCACTAAAAGGTAAGCCAGTATTACTTGGCTGACGTGAACCCACAGCGCCACTGTTACTTGCAGCAATATCTCTTAAAGATTTTAGGTAATTGTATTTAAGTATAAGGGTATTTTTTTTATTAATATTATAATCAATTCTTACTGTCAATTTATCGCTCTGGGTACGGTAATTATAATTTTGGTATTCACCCGGATTATAATTGAATTTCGACATTAAGAAACTCTTCAGAACATCCAGTGTATCAGCAACGGCCTGCGATACTACGCCAGGTACTGCTGTTTGCCCGGGCTTATTAGCTACCAATGTTGTTGCAGGCTGAGAAACTCTTTCCTGCTCGCCGCTAAGAAAGAAGAACAATTTGTTTGGAATAATGGGTCCACCAAGCGAAACTCCGCGAAGATTATAATCAAAAGAGGGTTTTGGTATTTTTACTGTACCCACATTATAACCCTGCAAATCCGGATTACGTAAGTAATAGTAAGCAGATCCTTTAAATGTATTGCTGCCACTTCTTGTTACAGAATTGATACCTGCACCTGAAAATCCACCTTGTTTTACATCGTATGGAGAAAGGTTTACCTGGATTTGCTCAATAGCATCAATGCTAATTGGCTGCGAACTTGTTTGACCACCAAGGGTAGATGATAAACCAAAAACATTGTTGAAATTAGCTCCATCTACAGTTACATTATTATACTGGTTGCTTCTTCCACCAAAACTTAAGCCATTAGAAGATGGGGTTAATTTGGTAAAATCCTGTAAACTTCTGTTGATTGTAGGCAAACGTTCAATTTGCGTACGACCTATTATTTCCTGGCTACCGGTATGACTATTATTAAAAACCCTGTCTTGCCTGGTTGTGGTAACCACTACATCTTCTAATTTTCTTGATGCTGATATCAGCTTAAAATCAGCAGAAAATGTTTGTCCTAACAACAATGAAATGTTTTCAAGTTTTGCAGGTCCAAACCCAACAAACGAAATATTTATTTCATAAGGACCGCCAACACGCAGGTTAGCCAAATTGTACAGCCCGTCTTTACGGGTAGAGGTGGTATACACTGTTCCTGTGGGTAAGTGAGTAGCAACAATTGTTGCACCAACCAGCCCCCCGCCATTTACGTCGGAAACAATACCCTGAATTTCAGCAGTAGTCTCCTGCGAAAAGCTTTTCAATCCTATTGTTAGCAAACTAACAAGGACTAAAAATAGTTTTATTCTCATTTTAAACTTTTTGTTTGAGCAAAGTTGGGAAAGTTTAATGTGTATTTTTTACATATTTGTTACCAAATCATTAACTCATAAAAACTTCGTCTTCATTTTAGAATAAAGAAAAAGAAAATTAGATTTAGTGAAATAATTACTAGTTAAGTTCTATCTGAACGTTTTAACTTTTAGATGAAAGCTGCAATTTTTAGAAAAGATTTATTTTTATAATATGAATTGAGAGGATATTCCTACAATTTCAAGTGTATGGAGCATTTACTTGGTTACACTTGATTAACTTTTCACAATGGCTTATGGGCATTAATTGTTAGTGTTGGGAATATTTTTACCAAGGACTATTTCCCTTATACAGGCATAGGTTGCATCAGGCATTTTTCAAGCAACATTTGTTCTAAAACAAGCCTTGTTGATACGCCACCAACATTTTTCCATTTTATCAACTTGATCATTTCGTTTTCAATTTCGATACCCGTTATATCCCCATCTTCAAAACAACAACACCCCGAATTAAAATAACAAGGTTGATAGGCTGTAAAATCTGGCATCAATTCTCCCATAGTTTGGCGCACCTGTATTTCCTTTTCCAATTCCTCTACTTTTAAATTATTTGTTTGGAGTTTGGCTGCGCTAAGATTCTTATACAATCTTTCCAGGTAGGTTAACGATTCGAAAACTGGCTGGTGCGTATGACCGGTAATTAAAATCAAATCAGGTTCACGGGCACTCCACTCGTACATCATACGGTTGTGCTTTGTTTTTAATTGGTTATCATAAGCAGGCGTATTTAGGTTGATGTGAAGATAATTTTGCAAACGGGCCCAAACATTTGCAATAAACCATTTGCTAAAAGCATTTCCATCACTTACTTTATCGCCCTGGTGGCCGTGTGTGATAAAAATTTCGAAATACTTATTGTTGATAGTAGTGGCAAGAATTACTCCTTCATAAATACTTACCTTCTCTCCAAATATTTTTTCCAGTTGCAAGCCTGCAAAGGGATCGTTGTCCCAATATAGATCGTGGTTGCCGAAAATTTTTGTGAAAGCGTTTCTTTTCAAGAAAGTAGCCTCGGCTTCAAATGTTCGGGGATTATTTTTCTTTACACTTTCAAGGCTGTTTTCCCACAATTCTTCACAGTCTCCAAGTGCTATATAGTGATATAGATTTTTATTATAATGAGCCAAGGCGGCAAGGTAGTTTTCTTCAGAATTTGCAAAATCATCCGAGCCATCTTTTGCCCCTTTATGTTGATCCGAAAAAATGATAAACTTGTCTTGCGGGTTAAACGGAATAACTAAACCTTTTTTTCCGGGATTGGTTGTAATAGATATCCGTAATTCTGATAATGCCTTATGTATGCGTTCCGGATCAGGATCAGTTGAATAGCGGTTGGCCAGTTTGCTTACGGGACCTTTTAATAATCGGGTAATAAACTTGCGCATTTTTTTCAGGGTAATAGATGGATGGTTTTGAGATGCATGAAATAACTGCATCTGCCCGCAAAAAACAGTTATTAAAAGCAAAGTATAAAAAAAACAAAACCTATTTGGATAGTAAATGTTTTTACCCTTATTTTTGCCACCCTTTAAAAAGGTTGGTGAGGTGCCTGAGTGGCCGAAAGGAACGGTTTGCTAAACCGTCGTACGGGTTAAACTGTACCGAGGGTTCGAATCCCTCCCTCACCGCAAAAAGTGAGAGTTGGGTTTGAAGAGAAGGTTAAAGATAATAATGAAGATAACCACGTTCGGGGCGTAGCGTAGCCCGGTTATCGCGCCTGCTTTGGGAGCAGGAGGTCGCAAGTTCGAATCTTGCCGCCCCGACTTAAAAAAGCTTTTTCAGAAATGAAGAGGCTTTTTTGTTTCAGATCATTTTATTCTACAAAATGCCAGCAAACTCCGGCTATGTCAATAACATTAACTTCTTTTCCATAGGGTTGATTGGTAGGCTTTGATATTCTTATTCCAAACTTTTCCGGCAAGTGCTTTTCTGTTACTTCATTGTAAAATTCTTCAGCACTACTTATTCTTACATTAATCATTAAGTTTTGTGCAAATTCAATGTTATCATACTTCTGCAGAATAAACTTGCAGCCATCTCTTTCAAAACCTACATAGTCACCGGCATCCCAGTTAATTTTAAATCCTAATGCTATAAACAATTGTTTGGAGCCCTCGAAGTTGCTACCAGAGGGAACAAATGGCTCAAGTGATAAAAGTTTCATTTGATGATTATTTGGTTGATAATTCACGAAACTAAATCATGATAAAAGCATATAAGTTTAACTAATGGTAAATTTTATTTGTGTGATGCGTTGTTTTTGTTAGAAATTAAACCAACCGGCCAACCAAAGAACGCTTTGTAATTTTTAGCGGTGATTTTGGAAAAGTATTTATCTGCAATCATGCATTCTTCTATTTCGCAGTACAGTTCCACCCAAATTTATCGTAATAAATACGGGTTGATGGAAGTAAAAACAATGATGCCTATTCTTTTTAAAGCTTAGATCCGTTACTTACAAATATTTAAATTTTATGGCTAATACATTTTCAATTTAATATTTGTATTTTGTTGGTTCCCAGAAACCCGACATTTTCTCAACCCCCATCTTGCCCCATGATCCATTTTTCTATCCCTATTAAACGACTTCCAAAACATATAGCATCCATAGTCAGGGAAACGCTATATCATCACACGTCCCAGCTATTACCAGTTGCAAGCCCTCTAAAAACACTTGCAAATTTTAAACCTTTACATGTTCTTTTTGAGGAGGAGGTTGCCAGGAATCCACACGCTACCTGTCTGGTTTATGGCAATACAACTAATTCCATTTATTGAGGTAAATAAAAGAGCGAATCAATTGGCTCATTTTTTAATTGAGAAAGGCGTTACAATAAATCAAAGCATACCCTTATGCATAGACAGAAGTATTGATTTTGTAATAGCTATGCTTGGTATTTTAAAAGCAGGTGCTGTATACGTTCCTATTGACACAAGTACGCCCCATGACAGAATACAATTTATATTGAAAGATCTTGGAGCGAGTTCTATTATCTGTTCAAAAAAAACCTTAGGCATTATTGAAGAATTTGAAATTGAAACCATTGAAATGGATGGAAAGAGCAAGGACGTTATTGCTGATGAGCCCTGTGAGAATATTTCATTGGAAATTCTGCCCCACGACCTTGCTTACATCATTTATACTTCGGGTTCAACAGGTACGCCAAAAGGTGTAATGATCGAGCAACAAGCTTTCTTCCACTATGTAACTAATAACCAAACAAAATATATAAATAGCGATGATAATAAGGCCGGCAGTTACATTTATCTTTCTAGTGCCTTCGATGCTTCTATAACCGCTTTGTTTATGCCGATGCTTGCCGGTAAAATGGCCGTTATCAGCAGCCACAATGCAAGCCAGGTTTTGAAGACCCAAACTTTAAAAAATATGCGCCATACGATTTTTTAAAAGTGACGCCTGCCCATCTTGATTTTTTAATACCAACACTCGAAGAAACCAACAAGACCTGGATTACCCAACGAATGGTTATTGGAGGAGAAGCTTTGTATGCCGGGCAACTGGAAGATTACTTTGCAAAGAAATTAAGCTTACAAATTATAAACGAATACGGGCCTACGGAAGCGACTGTTGGATGCACCACCTTTACCTTGTCGTTACCTGAAATTAAAAAGTATAAAAAGGGTGTGCCCATTGGAACGCCTATCGAAGACACTTGCATTTATCTTTTTAAAGAAAAAGATGGTGAATTACAACCCTCCAATTCAGGCGAAATTTATATTGGTGGCTTTGGCCTTGCCAGGGGTTATTTAAACCGCAATGATTTAACGGAAGAAAAATTTATCATCAATCCAATTAAAAATTCGCCGTATAAAAGACTATACAAAACGGGCGACTTAGGTAAATGGCTACCAGATGGAAACCTTGCGTATGTAGGCAGGATAGATGACCAGGTTAAAATTGCTGGTTTCAGGATTGAATTGGGTGAAATTGAAAGTTCAATCAATTCTATCAATTTTATTAACAATTGTTGTGTATTGGCAATTCAACAGTGTGTAACAAAAAAACTGGTTTGTTATTATGTTCCTGAGTTGAATAAAATATCCTTGAACGTGCAGAATGAGCCTCTCAAAAATGAGGAGCGTTTTAGTAACAAAGGCGAAGAAACGATGACTGGTACAAATGCTACAATTATAAGGCAAATTGAAGCGAACCTACGGTCGGTATTACAATCAAAATTACCAGACTACATGATGCCTGCAAGGTTTATAATGCTTGATAAGTTACCACTTACCTCTAATGGAAAAATTGATAAAAAGCTTTTAGCCGGATTATCTGTTACGGAAGAACATAAAAAAAATGAAACCCCGTCAGTCACCCATACCGAGCAAAAGTTATTGAATATATGGAGGCGAATTCTGGCTGATAATAGTATTAATATTTCAGATAACTTTTTTGAGATAGGGGGCAACTCTATTCAGGCAGCAGCCATAATGAACCTGGTGAACAGAAACTTCTCTACCCATTTATCACTTACCACTTTAATAAATGCACCTACTGTTTCTCAATTGGCTTGTGTTCTGGAAAATTCAGATAAAAACAAGGATAGTAGTTGCATCTATACTTTTAAAGCGTCGGGCAATAAAACACCCTTATACCTGGTGCATGCCGGTGCAGGAGACATACTATTTTATCGCGAATTAGCCAATGCTTTGGAGGAGGATCAACCTGTATATGGTATTGTGGCCAAAGGTTTAAATGGTAAACAACCACCGCTTACAAACGTGCATGATTTGGCCAGCTACTACGTTGATGAAATTTTACAGCTTCAACCTACGGGTCCATACCGGCTGGCCGGTTATTGTTTTGGTGCCGTTTTGTGTTTTGAAATGGCTGTAATTTTAAGGAGCAAAAAGCAGGAAGTTGATTTTTTAGCTAGTATTAATGGCATCTCCCCTACTTATGTTTCAAAAGCCGATGTAATAGCACCGCAGCCTGCAGTTGAATATGGCCGTACGCTGAAAGAAAGGATATATTACCAAATTAAAACCATTTCCGCCTTACCATTACACCTGGCTTTGTCTTATCCTTTTACAAGGTTAGGGCACAAATATCGCCGCCTGACCTTTTATTATTTGTATCGTTTAAAATTGAAATTGTATAATTATTTCATTTCGAAAAACAAGCCATTACCTGTTATTTTGGCAAGGCAATATTATTTTGATACCAATGCCAATATGGTGCAACAATACAAGCCCACCGTGTATAATGGCAACATGACCATCTTTAGATCGCCGGGGTTATTTTCCGAATCGACCTTAGGTTGGAATGACCATGTTTCCGGCCAAATAAATACTGTAGATATACCGGGAAAACATGAAAACCGGAGAGTTGTTCTTAACAAGCCGCATGTAACACATGTAGCAGCAAAACTTAGCGAATGCCTCTGTAAATTGATTTGGCTTATCCATTTTAATATTTTAGGGTATTTTTGAAATCATGAACCCTACAGTAATAACCATTTTATGGACAGTTGGAAGCCTGTTATTAGTTGGCTTTTTTGCCGGAATGGAAGTTGCTTTCGTGTCCGCTAACCGGTTGAATATTGAGCTGAAAAAGAAGCAGGGAAAATCCAGCGGAATTATTCTGTCACATTTTATTGAGGAACCTTCAAAATATTTTGGAACCACACTTATAGGCCTCAACCTGAGTATGGTGGCTTATGCACTTTTGCTGTCCGGACTGCTTACGCCTCTTTATATGCGGGTGGGACTACAAAATGAATACCTGGTTTTACTCGTAAATATTTTTATTCCAACATTGGTGATATTGCTTTTTGGCGAATTCATACCAAAGGCAATATTCAGGGGCAAGAATGATCAATTGCTCACTTTTTTCTCCCCTGTTATCCGTTTTTTTTATAAGATTTTATACCCCGTTGCTGCGTTGCTGGTTAAGGTAGCCGAGTGGATACTAAAATATGTTTTTAATGTACGCATACACGACCGCATTGCTACTATGGGCAAGAGCGACATGGAACATTTCTTTCTTCAAAACAAAGTACCCGATGATGACAACCAGGAGGTAAACTCGGAATTGTTGGAAAATGCGCTGTCGTTACCAATGGTTAAAATAAGGCAATGCCTGGTACCCCGTACCGAGATTGAAGGCATGGATTTAAATACACCATTAGACATTGTAAAGAAAAAAATGATTGACACCAAGCTGAGCAAATTGGTGGTGTATTCTGAAAACATTGATAACATACAGGGGTATATTCATCAACTCGATTTTTTTAAAAATCCGCCTGATCTTCAATCCATTTTATTACCTATACCTGCCGTACCCGAAAGCATGAGTGCAACTGACCTTATTAATAAATTTTCGAAGGAAAGAAAAAGTATTGCCTGGGTTGTTGATGAGTTTGGCGGCACCGCAGGAATTGTAACAATGGAAGATGTTTTAGAAGAAATTTTTGGCGAGATAAAGGATGAATATGATGTGGAAGAATTTGTAGAGAAGCAAATTGCAGAAGATGAATACATTTTTAGCGGCCGGCTTGAAATAGATTACCTAAACGAAAAATACAACCTGGAATTTTCGCTTGAAGAATCTGAAACATTGTCGGGCTACATTATAGCCGAATACAAATCAATTCCTCAGCAAAAAGAAAGGATCATTATTGACCGGTACGAGTTTGAAATATTGAATGTGAGCGATACCAGGATAGAAATGGTTAAAATTAAAGTGCTGCGGTAATATTTCACGTTTGATGAGTCACTTCCGCTTTGCCCTAACACTACCAGCCCTATAAGTTTAAGAGGCCTCCTCCACATAATAAAATTGGTATTTGCTCGTTATTCAGGTGTAATCCCAAAAAAGGGAACGATTATCAATTTTTAATCCGTTAGCGCTATGCCAGGTAGCCAATATTTATGACAACCGTTATTAACCATAGCGAAATTTATACTATTGCCCGTTCTCTTAAAGAACTTATCGTTAACAAGAATCTTAACGAGGCATTAAATCATATAGTTGAATGGCTTGCGGAATCTCTCAATATTGACCGGTGTTACATCTCAGAAATTTCAGCAAACAGAAATACTTCAGACCGCCTTACTACAATTTTCTCCAGTGAGTCCAGGGGTGGTAAAAGTTTAAAAAATCTGCAGGATCTGATTTTCAATACAAGCAATTTTCTACAGATTCGGAACCTGCTCGAAAGCAACCAAACCTTCAAGGTTTCTATAAACGATACCATCTCCGGTACCTTAAATGATTTCTTAGCAGTTTCAGAACTAAAATCTCTTTTACTGATACCCGTTTTTAGCGAAGAAAAATATTGGGGCTTTATAGGTTTTGCCGATACAATGAGCCCCCGAACCTGGCGCAAAAGCGAACAGGATTTGCAATCGTTGGCTACAGCTATTGGGGCAGCTATTGAGAACAACCAAAAAAAGGTAGAATTACAAGAACTGAATGCAAAGTTTAATGATACACTTACTCTAATAAAAGAATTTGTATGGGAAGTTGACATGGTCAATAACAGCATTAAAACGGTAGGTGATGCCAATCCTTTTACAGGGACAGTTACTACTCAGGGAATTCCAGCTTTTGTAAAATGGTTATTAAAAAATATTCACCCAGACGACCTTGAAAGGGCACGCAGTCGTTTTACTCATTTTCTCATTCAAAACGAGCACGTAACAGAAGAAGAAGTATTTCGGATTTTTAATAAGGAAACCAATCAGTATGTATGGATACTCTCCCGTCACCGTATTACAAGGAATGCTTTGGGCGAATGCCTGGCTCTTTCGGGAACGATTACTGACATCAATGACAGAAAAGAAGAGACTTTTGAACTGGAGAATCATAAGGAGCAATACAAGTTTTTAGTGCAAAGTTTAGGTCAGGTAATTTTTAATCTCGACGTTAGCGGCAACATCACCTTCATTAATAATACCTGGCACAACATACTAGGCTACACAACTACAGAAACCATTGGTCTTAACCTTATAGAATTTATACCCCAGGAGGAGATCAGGGAATTTTGGGAGCTGTTTGGAAGTTTACTATCAGGTGAAACATTCACTTTTGACCGGCACATGAAAATGGTGCATAAATCTGGTGAAATAATTTGGGTGAGGATAATTGCCAAAGGCCTCAGAGATGAATTTATGGAAGTAGCCGGCGTGTTTGGCAGCATTGAAAATACCAACAATAAATACACTTCAGAATTACTGCTAAAGGAAAGCAACGATAAGCTAACCACCATCCTTAACAACAGCAAGGAAATAATTCTAACAATTGATCTTGAAAGTAACCTGATCGAAAATGTAAATGATGCAATCTCTATACTGGGTTATCAGCCCGAAGAATGGATTGGTCAGCAGTATCACCAATGGACCAATGATCAACGTAAAACTTTTCACGAGTTAATGAAACTGGCCGTAAAAAGCCAGTTACAGGTTGCCAACCAGCAAATAGCATTTAACAATAAAAGCAACACACAAATTTTCACCTTTGAGTTCTCTACTTCAATCTTCTACTTTAAAAAAACAAAGTACCTGTTATGTGTTTTAAGAGACATCAGCGAGAGAGTACAGTACGAGCAAAACCTTTCCCGCATATCACAACAGCTAAGTCACCTTATCAATAATATTGACGATGTGTATGCCATTTACGATTTTCCCACACAGCAATTTGAATTTGTAAGCAACAATGTAGAAATGCTCTATGGTGTGCAAAAAGAAGCCTTTGCACAACAGGGATTAATCTGGAACGATATCATTCACCTGGAGGATTTACCCGGGGTTACCAAGATTATCGAAAACATACTTACTACAAAATCGAAAGGTGAATTTTTTTATCGCATTAAGACGAGCAATGGCGATATAAAAATGATTTTGGAGAAAATTACAGTTGGCAAAAATGCAAAAGGCGAAGAAGACAAACTGTACATCGTTAAAACCGATTATACTCACATTGAAAATATTGAAAGATCATTTATAGAAAGTGAGCGAAAGTTTCGTTTCATCTCCGAAAACATTAGCGACTTTATTTCCATTCACGATCCTGACTGGAATTTTAACTACGCATCTCCATCTGTAAAAAACATACTGGGCTACGAACCCGAAGAAATGATTGGAATGAGCGGGTTTAACCTCGTGCATCCTGACGATAGAATCAGGACCCTGGATGAGCTGTTAGAACCCCTTGTTTTACATCATAAGGAAACGCACTTACGTTACAGACTAAAGGCCCGCGACGGCAATTATAAATGGGTAGAAACTTATGCGAAACCCGTAGTCGATACGAAAGGCGAAACTACTTCCATCATATCGTCCAGCAGGGATGTTACAGACCAGGTAGATGCAGAAAACCGCTTAAAGACCAGCGAGGAGCAATACCGGTTATTGTCAGAAAACAGTAACGATGTAATTGCTACTTATAATCTTGATGGGGAGTTTACCTATGTTTCGCCAAGTTGCCTGCAGGTATTGGGGTATGAAGCTAAGGAGTTACTGGGCAAAACCCCCGGCAGAATGTTGGCAAAAGATGATACGAACCAGTGTATTTGGAATAAGAGCTTACTAAAGATTAAGGAAGACAAAGAACCGGCAACATTTATATACAAAGCACTAACCAAAAGTGGCAACGAAAAATCGCTGGAGGTGGTAGTGCAACCCGTTGTTAAAAACGACAGTTTAATTGCCATTCAGGCTGCAAGCAGAGATGTAACAGAACGCGAAAGCCTGCTGTTGGAACTGGAACAGGCGCTTGCAAAAGAAAGAGAGTTAAATGAACTGCGATCTATGTTTGTTGCAACTGCATCGCACCAGTTTAGAACACCATTGACCATTATACAATCGGGTGTTGAAATAATGGAGTTGTACCTGGAAGATCTGCCTGATAACAAACAACAGCGCTTTCAAAAACAGTTTAATAATATACAGGGTGAGGTAGAACGGTTGGAATTTTTAATGAGTGATATCTTATTACTGGGAAGAGCCAATGCTGCACGTACGCCTTTCAATCCCGAAACTGAAGACCTGGTATCTTTTGTACAATCCATAGTAACTGATAAATACAATAATCGCTACGCGGATGACCGTAAAGTACTCATCAACATCTCGGGGCCCCGGGTACCCGTAAACTTCGACAGAAAATTAATAGGTCATGCTGTGGAGAACATCATCAGTAATGCCTATAAATACTCCGACAAGGGCAACCTTACACTAACCATAACATTTGCTAAAACACAGGTAAAATTAGAGGTGAGCGATAAAGGCATTGGCATCCCGGCCGAAGACGTTAAAAACCTGTTTCAACCTTTTTACAGGGCAACCAATACCAGCGAAATTGATGGAACCGGGCTGGGGCTGGCTATTGTGAAGGAATTTGTAGAAAAACACAATGGAAAAATATTTATTTCAAGCAAATTAAATAAAGGCACCACTGTAAGCGTTATACTCCCTGTAAAGCAAAAACTATTGTAGCAATGGAGCAGCAAATTCGAATCCTGGTTATTGAAGACGAACTGAATATCCGGGAAAACATCCAGGAGTTACTGGAAGCGAAAGGATATGGGATAAGAACCGCAGCTAATGGTAAACAAGGTGTGCTGGAGGCAATTGACTTTAGACCACACCTGATTTTGTGCGATGTGATGATGCCAAAAATGGATGGTTTTAAAGTGCTGGAATATGTTAGAAAAACTTCGATCGTTCAAAATACGCCCTTCATCTTTTTAACTGCCCGTATTGATAAAAGCGACATAAGGCAGGGTATGGAACTGGGTGCAGATGATTATGTAACCAAACCTTTCAACTCAAAAGAATTATTAAGAGCCATCGAAAGCAGGCTAAAGCGCCAGCAAAAAGTTATAGGCGAATATGCCAAGGTAAAGCACGAACTGGACACTACTGTTTTTGCTACCTATTATCATGAGTTTAATACGCCACTGCACGGCATTTTAGGTGGTTTAAATTTGTTGTTAAATGCCCGGGATTCTTTTTCCGAAAAACAAATACAAGACTTGCTTTTTTCCATATTGAAATCGGGCTTAAGGCTCAACCACTCGCTGGCCAACCTTATGTTATACGAAGAGATTAAAAGGGCTGAAGTTTATCCGGAGCTGTTGTCGATGTTCTCCAACGGCGTATCTAAAAATAACTGGCCTGCAAAAGTAAAATCAGAGCTGGCAACCATGGCCAAAGAAATTTATAACCGGGCCGACGATCTTGAAATACAACTGCAAGTAATAGATGTAAGGATCAATCCCGAATACATGCAGCGAATGATTTTAGAGCTGGTTGACAATGCCCTTAAGTTCTCTAAGAAAGGCCAGAAGGTTATTGTTAAAGGAAAGTACACCGAAGACGAATACTTATTGGAAGTGCATGACTTTGGTCGTGGTTTTCAATTGGAAAGCCTGAGTGATATAGCACCATTTAAGCAATTTAACCGCAAACGATTTGAGCAACAAGGCCTGGGCATCGGCCTGTACCTGGTAAAAAGAATTGTTGATTTTAACCAGGGCGAACTTAAAATCAGCCCTGTAGAAAGAGAGGGAACAAGCGTATACATTTCTCTGCCACTTGCGCAGGAAAATGAATTAATGCCCCGGTTTGAACAATATCAAAATGCATAATCATAAATAAGATGTTTTAATTTTAGCAGGTGTTTTAGTTACCAAATGCCACATTGTTTTTCAATGTGGCATTGGTGTTTCAATAGAAGGACACACACTTTCAAAACCCTCCAACTTCTTTTATAGTATATTAAGCCACTTATTATCCGGGCTATACCAACGTGCAAAATTTAATTAACCGTTTAACCTTTAACTTTGCCGCCTTCGCCCACGAAGTATAAAATATAAATGGCAATAAGACTACTAAACAGAGTCCCAAAGGAGGGACAAGAGGAAATGACATTTGTGGACCACCTGGAGGCTTTAAGGTGGCATATCACCAGGTCGCTTTTAGCTATCATCATAATAGGGATCGTCATCTTTCTTAATATCGACTGGATATTCGACAATGTTATAGCCGGCCCCCTGCAAAACGATTTTGTAACCTACAAAGGTCTCTGCTCCCTTGGCAACTGGTTACACCTGGGTAATTCGTTTTGCATGCCCCCCATTACCATTAAAATGCAAACCACGGCTTTCAGCAGCCAGTTCATGAGTAGCATTACCATAGCTTTCATGGGTGGTTTTATAGCGTCGTTTCCCTACATATTCTGGGAGTTTTGGCGGTTTGTAAAGCCGGCACTAAAACCCTCAGAAGTAAAGCATGCCCAGGGTATCATTTTTTGGGTATCCTTCTTTTTCTTTTTGGGTGCTGCATTCGGTTATTTTTTACTCGGCCCGTTTACTTTCAATTTCCTTTCAAACTACACCATTGGTAACAGCCATTTGCTTGAAGCAAAACCAACTTTGGATGATTACCTCGATAACCTTTTGAACCTAATACTTGGTTGCGGAATTGCTTTTGAGCTTCCGGTGCTCTCCTATGCACTTACAAAAATCGGCCTGATCACCCCTTCATTGTTAAAAAGCACCCGCAAATATGCCATTGTGGTCATTTTAGTGGTGGCTGCTGTTATTACCCCAAGCCCCGACTGGACCAGCCAGTTATTGGTTTTTGTTCCACTGTATCTTTTGTACCAACTGAGTATTGTTGTTTCTAAAAGAGCTTTTAAAGAAATGGAAGCAAGGGATAAAGAAGAGTGGGATTAGTTAAGCTGATCAATTCTTTTTAGCATGGTTGTGACGCTTCATATTTTAGGTCTTCAGGTTCTTTTGCCTTACTGCCTTATTTGAAAGACGTTAAGTAAATAAAAACACTCGTTGGTATAAACGTTGACCACCTGTTTGCTAAAGCCCAACGGAAAGGATTTTTTTTGTATCGTTTTAAGCGAAACATTTAAGAATAACATATCATACCAAAACTATAAGAAGCTTTTCACCGAAATAAAAAACAAAGTACGGGAAGCGCAGCTAAAGTCCGTAATGGCTGCCAATTCGCAAATGCTTTTGCTGTATTGGCAAATGGGAAAATACATTCTTCAAAATCAACAGGCAGAAGGCTGGGGTACTAAAATCATCAATAAATTATCTGTTGATTTAAAAAAGGAATTTCCATTGCTTAAAGGGTTTTCTCCAAGAAACCTTTTGTATATGAAGCAATTTGCTGAAGCCTGTCCTATTACTCTGTTGCTACAATTCAGTCAAATTGAAAAAGAGCTAACGGGCATGAAATCAATTTCGCAACAGGTTGTTGCGAAATTACTTCTGATTGAAAATGTCGGACATTCAATTGCGCAACAACCTGTTGCGAAATTGCCCGAAAATGTATTTCTAGAATCAATTATATCCCGCATTAGATGGTCCCATCATATAATACTAAAGGATAAATTGCAAAATCCAGGGCAACGCCTATGGTACATGTTTCATGCAATAGAAAATGGCATCAGTCGCAATGTGCTGGCTATGCAAATAGAAAGCGGTTTATTTGAAAGACAGGTTAAGGCAAAGAAGATAAACAACTTCAGCCGCACACTGCCTGCGGCTCAAACAGATTTTGCAAACTACCTTTTTAAAGATCCATACATCTTCGATTTTGTGCAGGCAAAAGAAAAAGCCGATGAACGAAATATTGAGAAACATTTGGCAACGCACATCACCAAATTTTTATTAGAACTGGGACAAGGTTTTGCTTTTTTAGGAAGGCAGGTGCATTTTGAAATTGGTGATACGGATTTCTTTGTGGATTTACTTTTTTATCACACCCGTCTGCATGCTTACGTAGTGGTTGAATTGAAAGCCAGACCTTTTGAGCCCGGCGATGCAGGACAGCTCAACTTTTTTGTAAACGTAGTAAACGATAAACTAAAGAGCGTTGAGGACGGAAACACCATCGGTCTGTTGCTTTGCAAGGGGAAAAACGAAGTCCTGGCAGAATATGCACTTAAAGGGTATAATCAGCCTATCGGTGTTTCAGATTACCAGATAAGTAAAGCCATTCCCGAGGCACTTAAATCATCATTGCCCAACATAAACGATTTGGAAAACGAACTTTTAAAAGAAGAAGACAGACTACGGTTTGAAACGAACAAAGCAGATCAACAACCTTAAATTGATCACCCTTAACTTCTTGTTACATAAAAA
>JBBQVY010000111.1:0-15512 GCA_038211085.1 Chitinophagales bacterium
TATTATTTTGAGCAAGGACTGATCATAGCACTACAGCTTGAAAAAACAAACCCCCACAGCGAGCAGCTTAAAAGAGACCTCTCAGTTTCATACAATAATTTAGGTGATATCGCCCAACAACTTGGCAACTTGCAGCAGGCTAAAGATTATTTTGACCAAAGTTTAGCCATAAGATTACAGCTTGAAAAAACAAACCCCCACAGCGAGCAGCTTAAAAGAGACCTCTCAGTTTCATACAATAATTTAGGCGATATCGCCCAACAGCTTGGCAATTTGCAGCAGGCTAAAGATTATTTTGAGCAAAGTTTAGCGATAAGATTACAGCTTGAAAAGATCAACCCCCACAGCGAGCAGCTTAAAAGAGACCTTTCTGTTTCCTACGAAAAATTAGGTGATGTCTCCCAACAGCTTGGCAACTTGCAACAGGCCAAGGATTATTTTAAGCAAAGTTTAGCTATAAGACTACAGCTTAAAAAAACAAACTTCCACAGCGAACAGCTTAAGAGAGACCTTTCAGTTTCCTATGATCGACTGGGAGGTATCTCTCAACAGCTTGGCAACTTGCAACAGGCAAAAGATTATTTTGAGCAAAGTTTAGCGATAGCACAACAGCTTGAAAAAATTAACCCAAATAGCGAACAGCTTAAAAGAGACCTCGCCGTAAGTCTTTCTAAGCTTGGAAAATCTAATGAATTAGAAGGTAATATGGCGTTAGCTTTAAAGCACTACCAGGATGCAAAGAAACTTGTAAATACCTTATATAACGCTAATTCACTTTCTCAACAATTAAAGGATGATGTAGCTGAAATGGACAAAGAGATTGTAAGGTTACAAGATTTAATTAATAAGCAGGTAACCTAAACAATGTTTGTAAGCTTCGTTTCTTTATCTGCTTAAAGCGTATATTAGTTCCTCATTTATTTTAAAGCTTGCCATGAAGTATCTCCTGTTTCTTTTACTTGCAATATGTAGTTGCGAGACCAGCCACTTCGATAGCGATAAGCGCCAAATAATTGCAAAAGATGCTATTCGTTCCAGCCTAACGGGTGCTGCCCGATCATCTTTTACTGTTACTGGTTTTAAAGAAGATACCCTGCTTACCTATGCTGATACGCTTATAAAAAAGCCCATTCGTTACACTTTGTATTTTACCCAAAAGGACTCTACGGGCCTGGTAGCACAACATACTGGTGTAGCTATTTTTACCAACCACGGTAACAGTCTTATATCTGTAGAAATTATTGATCAGCAACCATAAGCATTTAACCCCAACCCATGAAAGTTCAAAGCCAGCGTTTTCTTTCTCTTGATGTATTTAGAGGCATGACGATCTGCTTCATGATTATTGTAAATACACCCGGAAGCGGGGCCGAACCCTTTAGCCCTTTGGAGCATGCAGGCTGGCATGGCTTTACCCCCACCGACCTGGTATTTCCATCCTTTTTATTTGCTGTGGGCAATGCTATGAGTTTTTCTTTAGACAAGTATAGAGCTATAAGCAATGCGTCTTTTTTAACCAAGATATTTAAGCGGTTCCTGCTTATTTTTCTCATTGGGTATCTTATGTACTGGTTTCCTTTTTTCAGGTTGAACGAGGCAGGTCACATCATCAGTGCACCTGTTAGCAATACCCGTATTTTGGGTGTGCTACAGCGCATAGCCTTATGTTATTTATTCGGTTCCTTAATTATACATTACCTAAGCAAGCGAATGGTAATTATTACCTCTGTTTTGCTGTTGGTTGGCTATTGGTTGTTGTTGGTATTATTTGGCGATGCAAATCAGCCATACAGTTTGCTGGGCAATGCTAGTTTATATTTCGATAAATTTTTGATGGCCGACGGGCACCTCTATCATGGCGAGGGCATACCCTTTGATCCTGAAGGATGGCTGAGCACTTTGCCTGCAATTGTTAACGTAATCATTGGTTATTTCGCAGGCAGGTTCATTCAAACCCATGGAAAAAATTATGAAACCATTTCAAAGCTAATGCTGGCAGGTGTGGCACTTATATTTTTTGCGCTTTGGTGGAATATGGTGTTTCCCATCAACAAAAAATTATGGACCAGCCCTTTTGTTATGCTTACAACCGGCATTGATTTGGTGCTGATTGCCACCTTAATTTTTTCACTGGAAATAAGAAACTATAACAAGCTTAACTGGACCCGGTTCTTTGTTATTTTGGGTAAAAATCCCCTGTTCATTTATATCTTATCCGAGGTACTGGTTATTGTTCTTTTCATGATACGGGTGGCGCCCGGAAAAAATCTTTTCCAGGCAATTAACACAAGCATTTTCCAGGCTATTGCGCCAGGTGCATTAGGGTCGTTTTTGTTTGCAATAGCCTATATGCTGGTTTGCTGGTTGGTTGGGTGGTGGCTCGATAAGCGAAGAATTTATATCAAAGTTTAAGTTTCATAGCTACTGTTTCTTTGCTCAACATAGCAATTTGGCTTTTAGTATTGCAGAAACGTTAGAGTGCAAGCTTGAGAATTAATTTTATAGTATTTTCAAACGAATATTTTTTAGCTATTTCTAAATTTTATAAACATTTCCATATGAATGAAAAAGATGAAAATTCACGCCGGTCCTTTATTACTAAGGTAAGTAAGGGGCTTGTTGGCGCAGCGCTCATTCCGGGTATTGTTACTGCAAAAGATCGCAAACGTAACCTGGAAGAAATGCTACGCAACGGGCAAAAATTTGGACCAAACGACCAGTTACAAATTGCTTTGATAGGTGCTGGTGGAATGGGTACCGCAGATGCCACTACGGCAATTACAGTTCCAGGAATAAAGCTAATGGCGGTTTGTGACCTGTACGATGGCCGGCTTTCCGATGCCAAAAAGAAATGGGGCAACGACATTTTTATAACCCGGGAATATAAAGATATCCTGAACAGGAAGGATATTGATGCGGTCATTATTGCTACACCCGATCATTGGCACAAAGACATTTCAATAGCGGCAATGAATAGCGGCAAATCTGTGTACGTGGAAAAGCCTATGGTTCATGATATAACCGAAGGCCCCGCAGTTATTGCAGCCCAGGCTAAAAACAAAGTTGTTTTACAGGTGGGTAGCCAGGGAATGAGTTCGTTGGGAAATGAAAAGGCAAAACAATTACTGAAAGACGGCGCTATAGGACAACTGAATTATGCCGAGGCTTTTTATGCACGCATGTCTCCAACAGGGGCGTGGCAATATCCTATTCCTGCTGATGCTTCTCCTGCAACAGTAGGCTGGGACAGGTTTGTTGAAAACACCACCAAAAGGCCCTTTGATGCAACACGGTTTTTCCGGTGGCGAAATTACCGCGATTATGGTACGGGTGTTTCAGGCGACTTGTTTGTACACTTATTTTCCAGTCTTCATTTTATAACCAATTCACTGGGGCCAAATAAAATAATGGCAACCGGCGGTTTACGTTACTGGAAGGATGGGCGGGAAGTGCCAGATGTTATGCTGGGTATGTTTGATTATCCGGAAACCAACAATCATCCCGCTTTCAACTTATCGTGCAGGGTAAATTTTATAGATGGTACCGGTGGAACAAATTACCTGCGCATGGTGGGCAGCGAGGGTGCTATGACAGTAGAATGGGATAAGGTTACTTTATATAGAAATTCTGTACATGTTGATATAAACGATCCATTAAATGCATCCAACAATAATGCACCAGGTAGTGGTAAAGAGTTTGTATACGATCGTAAAACAATGACGCCGCCTGAACAAATGGAATACACAGCCGAGAAAGGCTACAAAGGCGCCCATTTCGATCACTTTTATAATTGGGCTATAGCCATACGCAATAAGGGATCGGTAACTGAAAACTCTTTGTTTGGTTACCGCGCCGCTGCACCGGCTTTATTATGTAACGACAGTTATTTTAATAACAAGATCATACAATGGGATCCTCAAAATTTGAAAGTAATCACCACCTAAAACCAACTAAGCATGAAACAAAATTTTCTTGTACCTCTTTGTATAGCATCGGCTGTTGCCCTAACCAATATTGGTTGCAATACAGCCAGTGATACCAAAACAAATACCGATTCTACATCCACTTCTACAAACATGAATATGGACAGTTCAGCATCTTCAGCTACCGCAAATACATTAACGGATGGTGAAAAGCAGGATGGCTATAAATTGCTGTTCGACGGCACGTCAACCAATGGCTGGCGCACCTATAAAAACAAACCCGCCGACTCTTGGTCTGTTGTTGATGGCATACTGTATTGCAAAGGCGATTCAACCAATAAAAGCGATAAGAGAGCGGATATGATGACCGATGCTATGTATGAAAACTTTGATCTTTCGGTTGACTGGAAGATATCTCCCAAGGGCAATAGTGGTATCATTTACCTTGCAAGCGAGGAGTTTGATGCATCCTACCTAAGTGGTCCTGAGTACCAGATTATAGACGATAAAAATTTTCCGGAGAAATTAGAAGACTGGCAAAAAACCGGAGCAAACTATGCAATGAACCCTGCACCCACCGCAGCGCCTAATGCCGTTGGCGAGTGGAACACCAGCCGTATTGTAAAGAATAAGAATCATGTAGAGCATTGGCTAAACGGTCAGAAAATTGTAGAATACGAAATGGGTAGCGACGACTGGAAAAAGAGAAAAGCAGAAGGAAAATGGAAAGATGCTGCAGGCTACGGCATGACAAAAAAAGGACATATTGCCTTACAGGATCATGGCAGCGAAGCCTGGTTTAAAAATATAAAGATTAAGGAATTGTAGTAATAATTCTGTTGAAAAATAAAAAGGCCGGTAGCGATTTTAAAAATTGCTACCGGCCTTTTCTTTGGGATCATTAGTGTTCTCTAACTCCTGTATCTGTGGCAGATTTTTTTACTTCTGTAGTTTTAATGTCTGTTTTTTGAACACTCTGCACCGATTTATTACCCGTTTCAACTTCTACTGTTTTGGTAGTTACCGCATAGTCATTTGGATGTATTGCTGAACCGAATTTAACTGCAAAAGCCTTTGTAAATTCTGCCCCCAGGTATAATATAATGGAACTATAATACACCCATAATAGCAGTACTACCAGCGAGCCGGCTGTTCCATAAGTGCTGCCTACATTGCTTTTGCTTATATAAAACGAAATGCCAAATTTTCCCAGCATAAAAAGCAGGCTGGTTGCTATAGCTCCGGCCAGCACATCTTTCCACTTAATTTTAGCGTCAGGCAACACTTTAAAGATTACGCCAAAAATCAGGGTGGTTACTACCAATGTAATCAGAACATTAAGGATGTAAAAAACCACAACGGTTACTTCGGGAAAATGCGCCCTGAGCCGTTCGCTAAAACCATCGATGATGGCTGTAACCCCGAGAGATACCAGCAACAGAAAGCCCAGGCTTATAATTACTGAAAAAGACAACAGCCTGTTTTGAATCATTTTTAGCCAGCCACGTTTAGGTTTAGGCTTCAGTCCCCAAATGGTATTGATTGAATCCTGTATTTCGGCAAAAACTGAAGTTGCCCCTATAATAAGTGTGATACCTCCAATAACGGCTGCCATGGTGCTTTTACCTGCCAGCGAAGCATTTTTTATAATCTGCTGTAATTGTATTGCAGTGTCCACCCCAACAAACCCGGATAGCTGGGAAACAATTTTGCCCTCCACCGCTTCGCGTCCTAAAAAAATACCGCACAACGAAATGATCATCACAAGTAAAGGAGCCATTGAAAACACAGTGTAATAAGCCAGGGAGCCACTCATTTTGGTGATTTTATCTTCCCCCATAGCAACAAATGAGTTCTTCCAGACTTCCCCTAATCCCCGAAGGGTTATTTTTTTCCTCATATAAATCATTTATACGCTTTAATGCAAAAAACCCACCAGTGGGTTTTTTTACCGTAGTCTAACGGAGCAAGCGACGACTTTACCGTACTCTAATGAGCAACCTTGAATAGGCTTTTATTCAGGCTATGGAATAATATGGTTTAATTAAGGCCTGGTAAAATTTACCGTAGTCTAATTGAGAAGTTTGGTGATAGTTTTATTCAGACTACGGTAAAATATCCTTCAAACCAGGGTAAAATGAAAGTTATTTGATTGGAACAAATAGCCGAAGCTGGATCAACTTTTCTTCATCTGAGATTCCGTAGGTAACCTCGCCATAAATTTTATTAAACGGTGCTAACAATATTCCTCCACCATATGCTGAATGTATAGTATTTGAAGTTTCGCCTGGGTACCAAACTCTTCCATTATCATAAAATGTTAAGAGCCCAAACTTACCACTGTAGAGGTGACCCTTTACATCTTTCATATACCTGAGCGTGTTGTTATTGTAGTAGGCTGACTTACCATAGAACCGGCCCAGCCTAAAGCCCCTGAATGTTTGGCCACCACCTATTGAAGCATATTGATAAAATTCTGGTTTGCCGGTAACGGTTTGAGCACCTCCTAATAATATCATAGAAAAATGAGAGGAGAGTGGTACAAATAAGCGAAGGTTGGCCTGGAAATCACCAATGTTTTTTCCTTTCGTTTTCAGGTTTTCGAGGTATGCTGCCCTTGCCCAAAACATATAACCTTTTGTAGGTATAATGGAATCATTAACATTATGCATGCTGTATAAAACTTCGGCTCCCCCAAAGTGTTTTATTTGGGTCAGATTGGGAAGCACACCATTTAGATACTTACCTGTAAAACGGTCCTCATCAGCCTTAACACGTATTTGCTGGTACATTCCGTGTATGCTGAAATTTGAGTGACCAATCTTTCGGGCTAAACCTACACTGCCCAACCATTGCTCAGAGCGTGCCCGGTAATAATAAATGTTATTCTCAACAAATTTGGTCTCATTTCCAAATCCAAAAAAGTTGGTCCATCTTATAGCATCCCATCTTCCTGTCAGAGCAAGATCCCATTTGCCAACAAGCTTTGGAAACAACCCGTCGTAATTTACACTTAAGCCGCCCTGCGATAATGAGTAGTTTAAGCTCAGGTTTTGTTTATATACAAAAGGCGATTTTCTCCAGCCATGTTTGGTTGAACCATATCCCAGGCCTACATAAAAAAAGTCATCGTTATTATAAAAAAAGGTGGGCGATATTCCCTTTTTATCATAAGTATAAGATGCATATTTAAACTCATGAATTTTGTCATTGTCCGAAAGGTTAAGCCTTGTACCAGCGACCGTATTAAAATAGTTATTCTTGTTATCATATACGCTTACATCCGGACCGGCGGTCATTATACTATCATGATCTTTGCCACCTATCAATCTTATTTTTATATCATTTTCCAGTCCATTTACCTCAAACTTATCCTGGCCACCTATCCCATAAATCCTTATTTCATTAGTTTCCTCTCTTTTAAAGGTTCTGTTGTAAATAGGCTGCGAAGCGTTGCCTGTACCACCTGCAAAGATTTTTAAAGAAGTTTCATTGTCATTAATCCTTGTAATTATAAACCGCTCTTTGTCTTTAGTGCCTGGTACGTCTACTTCCTTTGCAATAAACTTGTAATAAGTTGTTGCATTGTTTAGTAAGCGGTCGCGACGGCCCTTTAATATGTTGCCAATGGTAGCTGCTGATAATTCTCTTACTTCTACAGGTACTTGTTTTACTGCAGCATCTATCACATCGTTGGTAAGTGATTGTTGTAATTCTTTTGCTGCTGTTTGCCAATCGGTCAAAGTCATTTCATTAGCAAAAAAGCGGTCAAGATTTCTTTGCTCAAAGTTAAATTCGGTAACATCTTCCATTTTTTCTTTAAATGGTTGAAAATATTTCATGCCCGAGGCAGAGAAGGCAAGAGAAAGAAGGACACCATTGTATGTATAAAAAGCCTGGTCCCGATCCTGCGGAACCGGAACAAAATAGGTAATTCCATTTTGCTTACGGGTGCCCCATTCCCATTGGTCTTCGTGCCGGTCCCAATCGTTTATAAGCATGTCAAGCAACCTTGATTTTATAAAGGTCTTTTGGTCGGCCTTGTATTTGTTGTGTTCCAAAAGGCTGTCAATGATTTTAAAAGTTCCTTCGAAATGTTCAAAATTTCCAAGGTTGTCGGCTATTTTCCAATTTTCATCCAGCTTTTGCTCAAAGAGGTACGAGCTGTTTCCAAAATCTTTAAAAGTATCGACCAATGGTTGCTTTGGTACATATACAAAAACAGGGTTTGTGTGATACACGTTGGCCTTACTTGCCAGGTAGGCTGCAATGGGTGCACCATAAGGATATGACATGGAGACTTTATCGTTCACAATATCTTCTAAGAAAGTTCCAATAAAATCGGGCGGTAATACTTTGCCCAGCGTTTTATTGATTGTTCTAAGGGTGTACCTCCTGTCGTTTTTATCAGATAACTGTAAGGATTTGGTTTGATGACCTCCTCCTTCCTTGATGGGTTGAAGGCCGCCCAGGAATGTATCGAGCTTAATAACACGAAGGGTTACCGGCGTATACCAATCTTTACGATAATTTTTACCCCATAGCCATTGGTGAAAATTGCTGGTTTTGTATTCGGCACCGGAAGGTATTTTTATTGTGTTGGAATTATTGGGAGAAACCTGAGAAAAAGAAGGGAAACAAATACCGCACATTATAAACAGAATGAGCGAGTTCAAAGTACATTTCATACATAAATTTATTACAGTCATACAAATACTAAAAATCTTGCCACTCAGATTGTAAAATACAAACTATGAATAATAAGTACTAAGAGAAACACTGCTAAGTTTTTGAATGGTTATCTGAGTTGAACCTTTGTAAAACAATTCATTCATGTTAAGTATGCCTAAGCAATCTCATCAACCCTGTAATCAATACTATTGCATTGAACGGTTTCTCCAACTTTTTTGCCCACTAGCATACTGCCAAGCGGCGAAGCATGAGATACAACCATTATCATGTTGTTGCCCATATGAAATTTCCCTATGCCTACAGAAATAAAAACAAGCCCTTTGTTTGTATAAACCAGGCTGCCTTTACCTATAATAGTTGCTGATTTTGATAGATCCAGTTGTTGTAACTGAAGGCGTTGACCTAACAAAACCTGTAATTGCCTTCCGGTATTTTCCTGCTCAATTTGTAGCATTGCCAAAGCAGTTTCATGTTTATCGCCGGCAGTGCTCTTAGTTTCGTTTGCTGCACTCTGTTGTAATTCGTGTAAAATTTTTTGTAATGCATTTATTTTATCATTCAACATTCCAAGGCACTTATTTCTCAAATCTTCCTTAACAATCATACTCTTCAACATTAATAGTTTCAAGTAAATTTTATTTCTGCAAACCTGCAATAATGTTAATGGTAAAGGCTACCACAAATGTGTTAAGGGCAAAAGATAGCAATCCATGAAACAACACTACTCTTCTTAAATTACCGGAGGTTATTTGAACATCAGAGACCTGGAAGGTCATTCCTATTACAAAGGCGAAATAAGCAAAGTCAAGGTAATTGGGCGTATCCTCCGATGGAAATTCCAATCCTTCTGCCTGCCTGGATGAATCGTTTTTATGATCGCCGTAATAAAGGTGAGCGTAATGAAATGTATACGTGGTATGCACCATCAGCCACGACAATAAAATACTCATTACAGTTACTACTAAATTAAATACTTCGTCGTTCGGCGATGTCTTCTTCGAAACAATCAATAACAACACGGTTACCATACTGGCGAATGAAGAAAAGAGTATAACCGTAAAAACAAATGCTACGCTGCCATCATCTTTTTTAGCAATTTTCCTGATTTGCGAAGTGGGACGATTAAATAACACTATCCAGCAACTGATAAGAAAAGTTATTGCAAAAACATCCCATAAAATTACAGAACTCACCAGGGGAGAAATATGGTTATGACGTATAATAAAGAAAGCCAATACTGAAAACAGAAGGCTTATCAGCACCCGGTGGAGAGGATGCATTTTTAAAAAAATGTTTTCCCTTGTTTCAGATTTGGGCATAGGTAAGAATAAATTGAAGAGAGGTGAAACCATCACTTCTCTTGAATAACGAAAGTTAAAACCGCCATGTTAAAGCTCCGCTTTAAATGTAGCAGATCAATATTGCCTGGTCGTTATGAAGACTAATTTATAGAAGATGTTTCAAAAATGCTTCGGGGAGATTACATGTCGTATCCAGTCTCGTAATCATCATCCAAAACTGAAAGGTCGTTGGTTACAAGATAAATGGCTATAGCCCCGGCAATACCTGCAATGGCGGCAAAAATCAATATATTTTTCATGTTGTTTATTTTAATTGTGTAAGTACAATTTAAATACCACCTATATTTTTACCCATTTTAAATTAGTTTCCGGGCATTAGCCTGCAATCTTTCCTGGTTTTTCTTTTACATTTTTCTTACTGCCTTTTAGGATAGTTTCATACATCGTAATCCAGTCTGCAGGCGAAATTTTGGTCATCAATTCCCCAATCAGTTTGTAGGGTATTTGCTCAGGTTTTTTAAAGCGAAGGCAACTTTTACCCATGTCCAGCTTACCGGGAGAAAGCTTTTGCCAGGCATTTACAAACCAATCATACAATTTTGGGTTTGAGTAAATACCCATATGGTAAAAAGCTATAAAATTTTTTTGAGAAGCTATATTGGCAAAAGGCAGCGGTAACGATGGATCGCAATGATAACCTGGCGGGTAAATTTCGTGGGGCACAATGTATCCTATCATGCCATAACCCATTTGCTCCCTAAACCCGGCAGGCAAATTTTTCAATACTACCTGTCTTAGGGCTGATACCGCACTTTTACGATCTGCAGGTAAGTCTTCAAGGTAGGCTTCAATAGTTTTGGCAGTAGAGGCCATTGGTTAATTTTTGCTTTTAAAAATACATTGTTTATCAGCAAAAAGGTAGTGCAATGTTTAAGCAAAGTTTACGTTATTTAACAGGTTACACTTTTATGCAACAAAGAAATGGTCACAAAATTGTATGTAGGATACTTAAGTAAGGTTGTAAAGGCAGAACGATAGGATGAGCAAGAACAGTAAGGAGAAAAAGGGCATTCATTTAATTAATGCATATTTGCAACTTTTAAAATCGTTACAGCATCAATTTACAAGACATAGAACAACATGCAACTCTTCAAAAATTTATTAATCAATTGGCAAATTAATAGCATTCAGCAGAAAATTAAAACACTTCACCACAAGGGAGAGGATATAAGGATCTACAGAGCTAAAATTGCTGAATTGAACAGGAAAAAGGCAGGCAGATAACTTTAGGGTATTTCTCATCACATCTTTCAACTTCACGGGAGATACTCAATTGTTTAGCTGCCTATCCTTGATATTTCAATTAAAAGCCCATTCCCACCCCAACTTTAAAGGAATGATTATACGACTGAAGATTTTGATTGGCATCAGCTTTTGATAAACCATGATCGTAAGCAGCCATAACATGAAATCCATTACCAAACTGGTAACCCACTCCTCCTGTTAAAGCAGCATCCCATTTATTAAATTGAGACGAAGCATCTGTTTTGTAACTAAGCAGGTTAATACCTAATAACCCTGCACTTGTTTTAAGATTAGCAGCAGCCAGGTAAGATACCTGTGGTCCGCCAAACACCTGGAACCCATTAAGATTGGCTTTTAATAAAACAGGCAAGTCAATGTACTGCGTTGTCAAACTTGCCTTGGCTTTCACTCCTAAAAATGAAATTCCTTTACCTGAAATGGCACCAACCATATCAAATCCTTTTTGAGAATAATAAAGTGCAGGCTCCACACTTAAGTTGCTGCTAACAGGTATAGAAACATACCCACCACCAAAATAACCTGTATGGTTTTTTGTGCTTACCATGCCTTTGGTAAAATCAAGAACGTTATTAAAATTATTGATGGCATCACCCCGCATACCTGATGAAGTAATACCGGCCCTAACACCATAAGTTATTGTTGGTTGAGCAAAAGTGGTTATAGCTGCTGCTATTAAAATCATAAGTAAAAGGTGCTTTTTCATAATGTAGATTGAGGGGTTATAATTCTCAGGCATGAGAAAGAAATACCTGGCTTAAGCTTAATCTGCTCTTTGTAATCTTTTGTTAACTGCAAAATATTTACAGGAGGTCAATAACATCTTCTCGCCCTATTTAAAAGAATTGTAGCGATATTTTGTAGGCATACTTACCGTGACTTTGTATGGAGATGTCAATTACTTGTCAGTAATGCTACTGACTGTTAGTATTCTTTTTAGGCATGAACCCTTACTTTTGCCCGTCGATACAAATACAAATTCGTAACTAAGAACATTTAAAAATGGTACAAAAAACTTACTTCAAGACCAAGGATTACTGCAAAGTGAAATTCTCTTTCAAAGTTGAAAATGCAGAAACAATTGAAATTTTAGGCTTGAACAGTGATTGGGAAAATTCAGTAGTTATGAGCAAGAAAAAAGATGGTTCTTTTTCATGCGATGTATCTCTTCCAAAGGATTCTAAACACGAGTTTAAATACCTGGTTAATTCTAATGAATGGGTAAACGAGCCCGAAGCTGATTCTGTAAACATGAACGAGTTTGGTGGTACCAACAGCGTTATTGTTTTATAAGCAAAGCAATCTTCCTTACTTCCTTCGCCATTTGAAATTTGCAACCGTCGTATATATTTTGACGCTACAGTTCTATGTGCTGACCTACCGAAACAGACCCTGTTTTGCCGATCAATACATTCTGCCCAAAATAAACTTTGTTCTGTTGTTTTCTATAGGTAGCCAGTGTTGTTAATGGCTCGTTGGAGGCTATGCCTGTTTGCTGGTTGATGGTGATTACATTGCAACGGGAAGATGCCTTTACACCCTTAAAAGAGGCATCATTTATAGTGAAGTTGGTAAAATCATCTTCCGCGTGTGGGGCGCCTCCTGTAAAAACAATATTAGGTCTGAAGCGGTCAATTGTTATGGGTTCAGCCAGGCGTTTGTTTAGTTCATCAAGCGAGGATTGCCCAATAATTAATATAGGATAGCCATCTGATAAACTGGTAATGTTTTGGTCGCTTCCAAAAGGTTCTTCAATTTTTCGTTTGGATTGATCGGGCATATATACCAGCCTGCACTGCATTGAAAGCATTTCAGAGAACCATTCGTCTGCTTCCCTGCTTACAAAACGCACCAGGCATTCGTCATCCCAAATAGTAGCGATGGCCGTTTCGGGATTGGAAGTAATGAAAGGTATTTTAATAGTTTCATCTTTCATTTTGTGTTTTGCTATAAAATGATCGTGGCGCATTTCCATGCCCAGCAAAGCCATTGTTGCATTGTTTCGTTGGGTAAGAAACTGGTAATTGTTATCAACCAGCATCCACCGTCTATCGAATTCCAAACCACGATCGGTAATCTTTGCTTCGTTTACAGCAATACCCCCCAAAGATTTTATGGGATAGATATATAATTGACTTACGGTATACATACTTTATAAAAATACCAAACTGTAGCAGGCCAAAGTCAGCCTCGTCCAAATAAGTTTATGGATTAAGCTGATTTTGTTACTATAATAATTTTGTAGACTTCACAAGTATTACACTGGCAGCTTACCTGATGGGTAACGTTGGCTTTTTATTGTTAATTTTAAAGCCAGCACATTAGTAGCTTCTTATATCGGGCACATGAGTTTTCAACCAGATCAAACTTCTATATTAAAAGCTTTACAAAACGGGCAACATTCATTAGACCAGCTTTTGAATAACAGTGTTAGCCTTGAACCTCACTGGAATACTTTCTTTAAATCGTTTGCCCAGTTGGGCGATGAAGAGATAGTAAATCGCAGCCAGGACATGAGCCGTTTTCTAAAAGAGAATGGTGTTACCTACAACATTTACGGCGATCCATCGGGCATGAACAGAACGTGGAAGCTGGATATTATACCCTACCTGGTAAGTGCTGAAGAATGGGCTGTTACCGAAGCAGGCCTGGTACAACGGGCAACCTTATTCAATCTCTTATTAAAGGATATTTATGGAGAGCAACGCCTGATGAAGGAAGGGTTGTTACCTATGGAAATCATTTACAACCATCCGGGGTTTATTCGCGAATGCTTTGGCATAAAGCTAACCGGTCAGCACCTGGTAGTATATTCTGCCGACCTTGCCCGCAACGAAAAAGGTGTTACCTGGGTATTGAACGATAGAACACAGGCACCATCCGGATCAGGTTATGCATTGGAAAACCGGCTTGCCATGGCCCGCATCGTGCCCGAATTATTCAACGGACTTCGTGTTAAAAAATTATCACCGCACTATAATACATTTCGTAATGCGCTGGTTGATTTGGCCCCACAAAGAAAGAACGATCCAAGAATTGTGATACTTACACCAGGCCCGGGTAATGAGACCTATTTCGAACATTCCTTTCTCTCGTCGCACCTTGGCTTTACACTGGTGCAGGGCGATGACCTGATGGTTAAGGATAATATTGTTTGGTTAAAAACTTTGGGTGGCCTTGAAAAAGTTGATGTTATTCTTCGCAGGGTAGATGATGAATATTGTGACCCGCTGGAACTAAAAGATGAATCTCAGTTGGGCGTTCCGGGGTTGTTGCAGGCAGTGCGAAGCGGTAATGTTAGCATTGCAAACCCTTTGGGAAGCAGCGTTGTTGAAAACCCCGGCTTGCTGCCTTTCCTCCCTACGATCTCCAGGTTTTTTCTTGGAGAAGAATTGAAACTGCCCACCATTGCAAGCTGGTGGTGCGGGCAGCCCAAAGAGATGAATTATGTTCTTGAAAATATTTCGTCGCTGGTAGTAAAAAGAATTTACAGGGATTCAACTGCCCGTACTTCAGTAGATGCTACGTCGCTAAGCAGGCCTGAACTGGATGATTTGAAGAGAAGAATTAAAGCCCATCCATACTTGTATGTTGGACAGGAGAAGATAAATTTTTCTCCAACGCCCTCTATGATCAATAGCACCTTGCAGCCGTGCAATGCATTGTTTAGAAGCTATGCAGTAAGTGATAACGGGTCGTATAGTGTAATGGCCGGCGGGTTAACCCGTACCTCTGTTGATAAAGATGATATCATCATCTCAAATCAATTGGGCGGCTATAGTAAGGATACCTGGGTTTTGAGTAATGAAGAATCCACTGAAACAACATTTAAGAAAGAGCAGGACTATATTCAAAAAAATCCTTCTATTTATAGAAGCGATGTGCTTCCCAGTCGCACGGCAGAAAACTTTTTTTGGGTTGGCCGATATGCTGAAAGGGTGTTGGGCAATGCCCGCTTTCACCGAACGGTTATGCAATTTGTAGATGAAGCCAACAGGGCTTTTCTTGACAACGACCCTCTATTGACAAATAGCCTGCTGTATGCTCTAATGGCCTACACCCACTCGTATCCTGATATAGAAGAGAAAGAGCGGGAGGATAAATTGAGAGAACCATGGAAGTTGTTGGCTGAAATATTATTGGAGGAAAACAGGATGGGGAGTTTGAGTTATAATATCACTTCTTTTAGCCGGGCAGTACTGGCCGTACGCGATCATTGGTCTACTGATACCTGGAGGGTGTTGCGCGAAATGGAAGATGAATGGAAGATAGC
>JBBQVY010000112.1:0-15412 GCA_038211085.1 Chitinophagales bacterium
CTGTATTCTTGCCTGCAAATCGGGTAATTCATTTATTACAAAAATGCTTCGGTTGCTACGTGGAATAATACCATAATGTATCACCATTTCATCAGCAAAACTCAGCTTAAGATTTGCAGCTTTAATAGGATCAATATCACCTATAAGGTCTGCAACGCTTACATCCGGGGTAGCCAATTTTTCTCCATAACGTTCGCTTTTGTGTATCCAGTGTATAGGTGTTTCGTCAGCATGTTGTGCAATTAAATCACGTGCAAACTTGCTCATAGGCTTTAAAGGATCGTCGTTTATTTCGCTGCCTGAAACTGCTGGAATATACTCGTCCAGTAAGTCAACCATCTGCCTTGCCATTCTTGTTTTTGCCTGGCCGCGCAAACCCAAAAACAAAATATTATGACGGCTTAGTAAGGCTCTTTCGGTGTCGGGTATAACGGTATCGTCGTAACCAATTATACCTGGAAAAGGGTTTTCCCTGCTCTTAATTTTTACTATCAGGTTTTCCCTTATTTCTTCTTTAATGCTTTTTGATTTATAACCACTTTTAACCAGTTCGCCCAACGTTTTAATCTTCTGAATATTCATTATTATTTTTTTGTTATCAACTATAAATTAGAACCATGCATTGTTGCTGCCTGCCCCGTCATACCTGCGGGGTCGCACTCTTGTACTGTAAGCACTTTATTCAGCTTACTGCTAAGCTGCTGAATGTGTTTGTGTAACATAATTTGGTAAGCAAATCGTGTGAAGCTTTTTTCCGGCATAAACTGCCGACAGTATTCATCATCAATAAACTGTTTTACGTTTGCCACTTTCAAAATCTTTAAATATAAATGCGCCCAGTTTGTCAAGCGATGCAAAGAATGCCTTACCATGATTGGTTTCGGTAAACTCTGTTACAAATCGCTGCAAGTATGGGTCGCTGGCAATCATAAAGGTGGTGATCGGAATTTTTAATTTCTTGCATTGTGCAGCAAGGTTAATACACCTGTTCACCACTTTTCTATCCAACCCAAAACTGTTTTTGTAATACTTCTTTCCAATTTTTAAACACGTGGGTTTACCATCGGTAATCATAAAGATCTGCTTGTTGGGATTTTTTCTTTTTCGCAACAAATCCATAGCAAGTTCAAGGCCGGCCACCGTGTTGGTATGAAAAGGTCCCACTTGTAAATAAGGCAAATCCTTAATCTCAATAGTCCATGCATCATTACCAAAAACTACAATATCAAGTGTGTCTTTAGGGTAGCGTGTTGTAATCAATTCACTCAACGCCATAGCTACTTTTTTAGCAGGGGTTATCCTGTCCTCACCATATAAAATCATGCTGTGGCTAATGTCAATCATCAGCACAGTTGAGGTCTGGCTTTTAAAATCCGTCTCTCTTATCTTCAGGTCATCCTCCTGCATGTGAAAGCTTTCAACCCCATGATTTATTTGCGCATTGCGAATGCTCTCCGTAAAGTCTATGTGCTCCAGGGTATCCCCAAAAGTAAAAGGCCTGGTTTCCGGGTTAATCTCATCTCCCCCACCTGGTTTAAAAGTATCGTGATTACCCTGTTTCGTCTTTTTCAACTTTCCAAAAATCTCTTCAAGACTGCTCTTGCGAATGCCCTGTTCAGTTTTTGGAGTTATAGAAATTTTACCACTGCCGGGGTCTTCATCTATATAACCCTTCTCCTTCAGCTCGTCCATAAAATCGCCCATACCATAAGCATCATTTGTTAACTCGTATTGGCGGTCTAATTCATTCAGCCATTTCAGGGCTTCTGCCACGTCGCCGCTGGTATAAGCAAGCAATTGCATAAAAAGACTTAGCAATTGATCAAACTTGGATTTGCCATCGGCATTTGGGTCAAATTTTAAAAATCTATGTCCTAACATAATTTCAATTTCGTTAAAAGCAACGATATAGTGTTACAACATTTAAGCCAGCATAAAGTTTTAACGAACCATTCAAGGGGTTTACTTAAAACCACCATTTTTGGCAGCTATGAAGGCACATTTATTACGATGGTTTGCAGTCGTATGACGAGATGTAATAAAAAACCCGCCAGTTTTTTTGCAGGCGGGTTTTAGATGTTCCTTCTAAAAAATTATCTATAACTGGCTCCTGTGTCGGGAGTAGAAGTGTTATCGGGTTTTGCAGAAGGGTTAGAGTCTATAATAATGTTACCGTTCTTTTCCAAAGCACCGGCCTTTGTGTTAAACATCGTTTCCATCCTTGTAATAACCTGTAGCAATTCCTCGGTTGAGCGCTTGTCATAGCCCATCCACTCAGCTTTGCTGCCTTCCAGCGAATTGTAAAACTTCATTTGCTGTTGCAGGTCAGTCTTAACTGACTTCAATACCTTATCGCCAAGCGTTTTATGGTCTGCACGTAAGCAAGCTTCCAGAAACGAAAGGGAGTTGCGGTTGTGCTGGTTACCCCGGCTAATCATTCCATATGGAAAGTTTTCCTGCAGCATAGCGTTGTCTACTTTATCCAGAACTTTCCTGGCCTCATCTTTCCGGCCTTTTACTGACAGATCAAAAGCCAACTCTGCATAAGCTGACCTGATGGTATTGAGATGTCGCCTGTTTTCTTCATCAAAATAAACTCCCTTTACATTGGCACCGCCAAATGCAAACTTATTGGTCAGTTTGTCTTTCATGTAGTCGGTGTTAACCTGCTCATTAACAACAGGGACAAACCTATAGGTCAACCCATCTTTACGCAGGTATTGGCCAAAACCCAGTTCGTTAAATTGTGAAGTAAAATAGATAGGTCGTTTCCATTTATTGGCAGCCATAACATTCAATACTGCCAAATCGTTTTTCATCAACAAGTCTTTAGGAATATCAAACCTTACCTCCGCTACTGCAGTATCTTTTGGACCTATGGTACCATTGCTTTTTACTACACCCAGGTCAACAGGTATTGAAACTTTATGCACCGGGAAAGTGTTGATCATATCATTACCACCTGTGGCCACCATCTTTCCGGCGTCATCGCTACCTACAAAATTCTTCATCAGGTCGTACAGTTCAAAGTACTGGTTGTCTGAAACGCCGGGCAAAGCACGGTAACGTATATAATCTCTTTTACGACCCTGTATTTGCTCAGGCGACCAAATAACATCTATTGGATCACTCTGGTTAACCTTATAACGCATCTGGTTAATGTACCAGTCAATGCCCAATAAACTATAATTGATCACCCTTATGTCAGGTCGTATGCCTTCAACTTCCTGTGCATACCAGAGCGGGTACGTGTCATTATCACCAAAAGTGAACAGGATAGCATTGGGCGCACAGCTTTCGAGGTAGTCTTTAGCTAAATCACGTGCTATAGTTTTTTTACTGCGGTCATGATCATCCCACTCCTGGGCACCCATTAAAACAGGTACCGCCAACAGGCAGACCAAAGTAGCAAGATTGGTTGCTAAACTTCTGCTTAATTTTTTGCTCAGCCATTCTCTTACCTGTAATACGCCGAGGCCAATCCAAATGGCAAAAGCGTAAAACGAGCCCACAAAAGCATAGTCACGTTCTCTTGGCTGATTGCCTGCCTGGTTTAGGTATAGAATAATTGCAAAACCGGTAAAGAAGAACATGAGTAACACCACAAATGCATCTTTTCGGTCGGCCTTGTAGTGATAAATAATGCCGAGAATGCCCAGTATAAATGGTAATAAAAAGAGTTTGTTATGTGCCTTGTTATTCTTACTACTATCGGGCATAAGGCTTTGGTCGCCGTACATCAGGTTGTCTAAAAAAGAAATGCCTGTGATCCAGTTACCATCGCGAATGTTTCCGGTAAAAATGCCCTGTACATCATTTTGCTTACCGGAGAAATTCCACATAAAATAGCGGAAGTACATCCAGTACACCTGGTAACCCATAAAAAATTTTATGTTGTCGGCAAAGTCTGGATCTCTCTCATATTTACCGTCCTGGCTTTTACCAATGTTCAGGTATTGAGAATAATAATCAGCATGACCCTGGTCGTTGCTGGCATCCCAAACACGGGGGAATAACATCATTTGCGAAGGGTCGTACACATAATGCCCATCCTTACCATTCTCCAAATACTTGCCATTAGCCTTTATGTATTTAGTAGAAGTTTCTTTGTAATCAATTGGATCGGCGGTAAATTTTTGACCATACAATAATGGAAAATCACCATACTGTTCACGGCCAAGATAGCCAACCAAACTCATTGGATTGTCTACGTTGTACATATCTACAGCAGGATCTGCATTACTGCGGATCATGGTTGTGAGGTAAGTACTGTAACCTATCAAAATAAAGGAAACGCTCCAGATACCTATGCGTAAGAAGTTCCAGTTTTTACGGTCTGCTACTCTCAACAGGTACCAAAGCAACACGGCCAACAAAATAAAGAAAGTTATAAAGCCACTGAACAGCGGAAGCCCAAAGCTGTTGGCAAAGAAAATGTCGAAATATCCTGCGCCGTTAATTGAATATTGGATTACTGCCTTTTGTACAAAACCTGTAATAACACAACCTATCAGGAAAGCCCAGATTGTGCCTGAACGGGTAGATTTGTAACGCTTGTAATAGTATACCATTACAATAGCCGGTATGGTTAACAGGTTTAAGAGGTGTACACCAATTGATAAACCCATCATAAAGAAGATGAAGACGATCCACCTGTCGGCATTAATGCCAGTTTGCCTTTCGTGATCAACGGCATGCTCCCATTTTAGAATGGCCCAAAATACAATCGCTGTAAAAAATGAGCTTAAAGCATACACCTCACCTTCAACGGCTGAGTACCAAAAGCTATCACTAAAAGTATAAGCCAATGCGCCTACTGCACCGGCACCCATAACTGCAAAAATTTGCTCGTTGCTTAACAGGTCAGTACCCTTTTGAACCATCTTGCGGGCAAAGTGTGTGATGGTCCAAAAAAGAAATAAGATGGTAAATCCGCTGGCAAGAGCACTCATTACGTTAACCGCTTTAGCAGCAGTTTCAGCATGGTCGCCAAACAGGATGATAAAAAAGCGGCCTAATAAAACGAAAAGAGGGGCTCCCGGTGGATGAGGAATTTGCACCTTAAAACAACTACTAACAAACTCACCGCAATCCCACAAACTGCCGGTAGCTTCTGAAGTTAAAATATAAGTTCCACTGGCGATGATACAAACGATCCATCCAACAATGTTGTTAATCCTGTTGAAATTCATTTTTTCAATTGGTTTTTAAATAAAGGCAGGTGAAAGATTCAGGATTACATGAACCTGCTTACACCTTAGTTCCGGTTTTTTTTATAGACTGGCAAACCTACCTTAAAAAAGCTAATTCCAAAAAACTGATATATAAGGGAATGTTATTAATAATTTAAAATGGAAATCCTTCAAATTTGATGAGTTCGTTTTTAATTTGATGCTACCAATTATTCAAAAAGCAAGGGTTATAAGAGTAGCTAAATTTTTGGATAAGAGCTGGATCATTTGCCATGATGGTAGACCTTTTTTTAAAGAAGATTGCAACTATAACAGCGTGTCACAAGTCAACCCCATTAACCCAAACCCCAACCTGGTCTCATGTCGCTTAAAAAGAAAGCTATCATCTTTGCCCTTTTATTGGGTATAATTGTGCTTGCTTTTTATAATTATCTTCTTTACGCTCTTTTAATAATACCTGCGCTGGTCTTTGTTGTTTTTTATAGAAAAATAAAGAAGGCCGTTTACATACTCATCTATTTTTGCAAACTGCTTTTCAAAAAACATCCCCAGGTTATTGAAACTGGTGAGGCAGTTGAAGCATACCATTTTATACAATTACCCGATGGAAGAAAATTGAGCTACCAGTTATATGGAATGGCAGATGGCTGGCCGGTTTTTTATTTTCATGGAACTCCCTCCTCCTCATCGGAAGCACAATTGATAGACAACGAAATTTTAGTAAACAACCAGGTCAGGCTCATAGCAATTGACCGGCCCGGCATTGGAATGTCGGATTTCAAAGAAAAGAGATCTTTTAGTAACTGGGCCACAGACGTAGAGCAAGTAGCAAGTAAATTGGGTATTGATAAATTTTCTGTACTTGGTTTTTCAGGTGGAGGACCTTACGTAGCAGCCTGCGCAGCTTTAATTCCTGAACGCCTCACATCGGCATTAATAGTTTCGGGAGCCTGGAACATGGATGTAAAAGAAGCCCAACAACACATTTATGAAAGCGTTCGCTTGTTTTGGAAGGTGGCAGCAAAAGCGCCCTTTTTGCTTCCATACATAATGAAAGGAATGCAGACTCATACGGAGGAAGTAACTGAAAAAGATGTTGAAATGTGGAAATATCAAGCAACTGAAGTTGATTTCACTTTCTTAAATGAAAACAACCGAATGGGATACCTTAAAAGAGCAATCATGTTTGCTTTAAATAATATAAAAGGAATAACGTGTGATGTATTAATGCATGTGAGGAAATGGGATTTTGACCTTGAAAGAATTTCATTTCCCATCACTATTTTACATGGGCTAAAGGATAGAAATGTGCCGGCGGCACTGGTAGAAAAAATGGCAGCAATCATTCCAAATTCAACTTTAAAACTTTACGAAAACGAAGGTCATTATTCGATCCTGGGAAATCAATTACAAGATGTGATTTTTGCAGTGACTGGCAAAGCTGCAATTTTACCCGAAAAATTTGAACCTTCAGTGAATGATGAGCAAGTTTCATCTCCGGTATCGAATTAAAATGATTTACTCTTTTTAAAACCATTCGTCGGTTGTAAAACTGGTGATAGATTTTAAACATACTTACCCAACTAAGCCTGTAAGTACGGTTTAAATCTTACGTAGGCGCTTGTCATATAATTCCATATCGTATCTTGAACCGCTTAATTTATGCTCCTTCGAATGAAATGGACCCGACTATTTTTATTGATACTCTTATTGCCCTCACTCACTTTATTAGGTCAAAAAAAACAGGCATTAGTAAAGGGATTGGTTACTGATGAGGAAAACCGGCCTCTTGCCAAAGTCAGCATTTCTATTCTTGGACGTGAGAAAGGAACACTTTCAGACGACTCTGGCAGGTTCTCTATCGTCGTTACTCCAAATAAACCGTTTGCCTTAATATTTTCTTCTGCCGGGTTTAAGGAATTACAATACAACTTAAATCTCGCCGAAGGCGAAGAAGAAACGATAAGCATTGTATTAGAAAAAAGAGAGAACATTTTACAGGATGTAACCGTAAGAGACAGTCGCAGCCGTAAAGAAGTAGGCCTTGTAAACATTGATGCCAGCAAAGCAATTCTTAATCCTTCGCCACTTGGTAACATTGAAAGTCTTATAAAAATTTTTGTAGGAAGTAATAATGAGTTGACCAGCCAGTACTCCGTAAGAGGTGGCAACTATGATGAGAACCTTATTTATGTAAATGATTTTGAAGTGTTCAGGCCCTACCTGGTACGCAGCGGACAGCAGGAAGGTTTAAGTTTTATCAATCCTGAAATGACGGCAGGAGTTAAGTTTTACAATGGTGGATTCCAGTCGCGGTACGGCGATAAAATGAGCAGTGTGTTGGACATTACCTATCGCAAGCCTACCAAAAATGCAGGTTCAGCTTACATAGGTTTATTAGAACAGGGCTTACATCTTGAAGGTTTGAGTACTAACAAAAAGGTTACCTATAATGTAGGTTTTAGAAACCGCAGCAACCGTAACCTGGTTAGCAGCCAGGAAACAAAGGGCAATTACATACCATCCAGTGCCGACATGCAGGGGCTTATTACCTATGCGCCAAATAGTAAATGGTTGCTGGAAGTGCTTGGCAATATTTCTCAAAGTAAGTTCACTTTGCTGCCCGAAAGTGGTAAGCTGACTGCTTCTGTTTTCTCACCCTTATTAACAGCTAATATTGGTGTTGATATTGATTACGAAGGGCAGGAAAAGGATAAGTACAGCACAAACATGCTCGGCTTATCCGCTACCTGGCAGCCATCCAAAACGCTCCGCTTAAAAGGCATGCTCAGTCGTTTTGAAAACGATGAGGCAGAGAATATAGACATCACTGCCTTTTACGTTTTTGGCGAAAGAAACTTTGACCGCAGGAGCGCCGATTTTGGTTCTATCGTAAATGTGCTGGGGGCCGGTGTCTACCAAACATTTTCGCGCAATAAACTAAATATACAGGTATTAAATGCCTCTGTAAAAGGCAGCCTGGATAAGGGCAAACATTTTATCCAGTTTGGTAATGGACTGGAGCAACAATCGGTATTAGATAAATTAAACGAATGGCAGTTTACTGATTCTGTTGGTTACTCCCTGCCCTATAGCCCTAATGTGTTGGAGTTAAGCAAAGTTTTAAAAGGTAACTCTTCATTAAATATTACCCGGCTAAGCGGGTATGTGCAGGATAACATACAGTTTCGCGACTCATCCGATTTTACCTTACAGCTTGGAGCAAGATATAATTTCAATTCGCTCAATAACGAATTACTGGTTTCACCAAGAGTGGGACTTTCTTTTAAACCACGCAAATGGAACCGCGATGTCATTTTTAAAGCAGCGGGTGGGGTTTATGTTCAACCTCCATTTTACAGGGAGTTACGGCGTTATGATGGAACCATCAACAAAGATTTGAAGGCTCAGAAAAGTTACCAGGTTATTGGCGGGTTGGATTACAATTTTAAATGGCTTGAAAGACCAGCTCGTATTACCACAGAGCTGTATTATAAGAGCATGACTGATGTTGTGTCCTATGACATAGATAATGTAAGGATCCGCTACTCAGGTGAGAATGATGCAAAGGCTTATGCAGCCGGGGCTGAGTTTAGATTTTTTGGTGAGTTGGTAAAGGATGCTGAAAGTTGGGTAAGTATTGGCCTGATGCGTACAAAAGAAAATCTAAATAATGACCGGTATTACAACTATAAGCTAAACGATCGGAATGTGCCTGTGGATAGTACATTGGTAGAGGGTGGCTGGTTACGTCGGCCTACAGATCGTATGATCACTTTTGGATTGTTCTTCCAGGATTACCTGAGTACCAATAAAAATTTTAAAGTGTACCTCAACTCTTTGTATGGCAGCAACCTGCCTTATAACATACCTGGTAGTGTTAAATACCGTAATGCATTAATCATTGATCCTTACATAAGGGTCGATCTTGGCCTGAGTGCTTTATTGCTTGATAGTGACCGCTCAAAACGGCGCAGCCACAGTCCGTTTTTAGGTTTTGAAAACATTTGGGCAAGCCTGGAGATATTTAATTTAATAGACAGGCCTAACACCATAAGTTACCTGCTGCTCAAAGACTTTGCAAACAATACGTTTACCTTACCCAACCGGTTAACACCTCGTTTACTTAATTTAAAACTGGTAGCTAAGTGGTAGATTCTCTCTAAGCCGGTTTTGGGGCAAAAGGGGTTTCCCTGCTAAAATACTTCCTTCAAATCAACGTAACCTTAAGTAAAAAGTTGCACCAGGCTTTCACAACTAATTCACAACATGTGTATAATAATAACAGGATATTTACCCCGTGAACTTTTATATTTGAGAGTAGAGGGTTTAATAATCCGGCCAGGTAAAAAATAAATTTCTACCGGCTCACTAACCATTAAAACTTACTAATTGACAGACACTATAATTAACCTTGAATCAGTCAATCCCATTGAATTTTTTGGAGTAAATAATGGAAAATTAGATCTTCTTAAAAAGAAGTTTCCATTATTGAAAATATTGAGCAGGGGCACCCAGATAAAGCTAAGTGGCGCTCCTGAACAAATAGAAAATGCTAAAGAGAAGATTACTTTAATTGTGCAATACCTTGAACGTAACGGCCACTTAAGTGAAAACTATTTTGAGCAGATATTGGGTGGCGACGATGCTGAAGTAGTAGATCATTTTGTGGACCGCAATCCCAACGATATATTGGTGTTTGGGCCTAACGGCAAAACTGTAAGGGCACGGACTGCCAATCAAAAACGAATGGTAACGGCCTGCGACAAAAACGATATAGTTTTTGCCATTGGACCCGCCGGTACAGGTAAAACATATACTGCTGTAGCACTAGCGGTAAGGGCATTAAAAAATAAAGTTGTAAAGAAGATCATATTAACCCGCCCGGCAGTAGAAGCAGGTGAAAATCTGGGCTTTTTGCCAGGTGATTTAAAGGAAAAAATTGATCCATACCTAAGACCATTGTACGATGCTCTTGATGACATGATACCAGCCGACAAACTGGGTTATTATATGAGCACCCGTACTATTGAAATTGCTCCTCTGGCTTACATGCGTGGGCGTACGTTGGACAATGCTTTCATTATTTTGGATGAGGCACAAAACACTAATGACCTGCAAATAAAAATGTTTTTAACCCGGATTGGTCCTAATGCAAAAGCCATTATTACAGGTGATCCAACGCAGGTTGATCTTCCCAAGAATCAGCGTAGCGGTTTAGAGAAAGCATCCCGCATTTTAAAAGGTATTGATGGTATTGCCCACATTGAGCTTGATGAGGAGGACGTTGTACGTCACCGACTGGTAAAAGCAATTATCAGGGCTTACGAAAAAGAAAAAGATGCCGAACCGGTCTTTCACGATAGCCGGTCAAGATAAATTTGAGGCTGCCGGGTGGCAGCCTTTTTTGTTTCAATACTTCTGTAACTGATGCGTTTTCACATTAGCTTGTACGTTTCAATACCATTGTTTTATCGTTACCTTTAACACCTAACCAATATTGAATGAGGAATTTAATTGCGTTGATGTTTGTGGCCCTGTCAGTTGCCTGTGGAAATGCCAAAGAAGATTTTACTCCACCTGAAAATGGATTGGACGCCGGCAGAGAATTTATTGATAATTCGTTGAAGGGAAGATTTACTACTGCAAAAAAGTACATGCTTCAAACTGAAGAGAATAACTTTTGGCTGGATAAAGTAAGCAAAGAATACAATCAATACTCAGAAAAAGAAAAAGCCGGGTATAGCAGCGCCTCCATTAATATTAAGGAGATAGATGATGTTGTTCCAGATAGTGTGGTAGTTATTAATTACAGTAATAGTTACGTTAACCGTCCTCAAAAATTAAAAGTGATTAAATACAATGGTACCTGGCAGGTTGATTTGAATTACACTTTTGGAACAATTAAATAAAGTTTCTATACCAATTTTGAATACAAACAACTATTGATACTCAAAACCCATCTTGAAGAGCAAATAAAAAACTGAACTTACAATTATGAGCCAACAAATATTAACCAACGTTTTGCACCCATGGCATGGCGTAAGCTATGGAGATATGGCACCAAGGATAGTGAATGCAGTGATTGAAATTCCCCAGGGATCGAGAGCTAAGTATGAGATAGATAAGCCAAGTGGATTGCTAAAGTTGGACAGGGTTATTTACTCCTCATTCTACTACCCTACCAATTATGGTTTTATACCTCAAACATATGGCGACGACAAAGATCCATTGGATATTTTAGTAATCTCCAGCCTTAGCATTGTGCCGATGTGCTTAGTAACAGCCAAGGTTATAGGTGTTATGCAAATGGTTGATGGCGGCGATGCAGATGATAAAATTATTGCAGTGGCTGCACACGATCCTTCTATCAATTACATTAATAATATTGAAGAGTTGCCCAAGCACTTTTTTGAAGAGTTGCGCCACTTTTTTGAGGAATATAAGCGCCTTGAAAATAAGTCGGTAATAGTTGAAGAATTCCAGGATAAGTCAACAGCCCTTAGAATTATACAAGAGGCTATAGATCACTATAAAGAACATTTTAAAGAAGAATTAGAAAGCAGCCCTAAACTACTTTCGCAAGGTGCAAAATAAACCCATCTAAAACGACTATGTCTGCCTATACTATAATTGTACTAATAATCGTAGGTTTAGCTGCTGGTATTTTAAGCGGATTGGTAGGTGTGGGCGGTGGTATAATCATAGTGCCATCACTCATTTATTTTTTGGGCTTTTCGCAAAAGCAGGCGCAAGGCACCAGCCTTGGTATTTTGTTGTTACCTATTGGAATTTTGGCTGTGATGCAATACTACAAACAGGGTTACATCAACATGCATTTTGTTATATTAGTTTCTCTCAGTTTTGTAGTAGGTAGTTTCTTTGGCAGTAAGTTAGCAACTACTTCTATTAGCGACGAAATGCTGAAGAAAATATTTGCCATCGCATTATTATTGATCTCTGTAAAAATGCTGTTCTTCGATAAAGACACTCCCTCTAAGAAACATCTAACCAAAACTTCATCTGAAAAGGTGCTTCCTCATAACTAACAAAAAGATTACTTCAACATCCTTTTGATAATTCTGAGTTTGTGGGTGCGCAACCCGGTGTCGACATTTACAATTCCCAGGTGGTCTATGGTATCAATGCGTACCCTGCCCGATGCATGGATGATGGTTTCCTGGTCTAACAGCATTCCAACGTGGGTTATTTTTCCTTCTGGATTATCAAAAAATGCCAGGTCTCCCAGTTTTACTTCCTGCAAAAATCCAATTGCTTCTCCCTGGGATGCCTGCTGGTATGCATCACGCAATAAAGGAATACCAATAAAACGAAAGACTGTCTGGCAAAAACCGCTACAGTCTACACCAAATATGGAGCGACCTCCCCAGAGATATGCGGTATTTAAAAAAAGCATGGCAATATCCTTTAAGAGAACGGTATCGTGCAAATGATTTTTGGGTTCGATTAAGTTGCCCAAATATTTTATGTTGTACATCTCCCAAAGGGCTGAATTGTTTTGTAAATTACCTAAGGAGCACCCCAATGGTATAAGCATTCTTTTACTATTCACCTGCACTTCATTGGCTACATCACTATTTAATAATTCTATGGAATTATCAAATTGATTGATATTAATTTCAGCCAATTGGCTGCGTTGGCACCAACCTTCATAATCGTCGAACAAATATTTTACCTGTACAAAATCTCCGTCCACAGCAATAATTTCCACCACATCTCCAAACAATAATTGACTTACCTGTTCGCTGCGATGGGATGCAATAGAGCGCATGGGGCATACAGGAACAATACAAACAAGATGAGGCATGTTATTTTATTAAGTTTGTTATGGATTCAAATGCAAATAGCATCTTATAAAAATATTTTTCTTTAAAGAGTGGATAAAGATTCAACAGTAAATATAGAAGATAAAGAACTACTGGAGAAGTACTACCGCGATGGCAATAACCAATGGCTGGGTATACTGCTGCAACGGTATACCCTTTTGCTTTTAGGTGTTTGCATGAAGTATTTAAAAAATGAAGAGGAAGCCAAAGACAGTGTGCAACAAATTTTTATGAAGGCTATAACCGAAGTAAACAAGTACAAAATAGAGTACTTTAAAAGCTGGTTGTATATGGTGGCAAAAAATTATTGCCTCATGAAAATAAGAGACAGTCATGGCAAAATCCCGATAGAATTAAATGACAACGTAGCTGCCAATCATCCTGATACGGATAACCTGCATGAGTTGGTTGATAAAGATATTACCCTTACTTATATTGAAGAGGGACTGCTCCTTTTGAATGAGGAGCAGAAACAATGTGTAACTTTATTTTATCTTCAAAAACAATCGTACAACCAAATAACGGACGTTACGGGCTTTACCACGTTGCAGGTAAAAAGTTTTATACAAAATGGAAAAAGGAATTTAAAAATATTTGTAGAAAAGAAACTTAAAACAAGGCATGCCTGATTGGAAAGACATATTATCGGATAGTGAGGAGCAACCTGCCGGGGATGAGCTTTTGAATTACCTGACAAAGGATTTGTCGGACGATGAAAAGCATGAGTTTGAAATGAAAACGATTGATTCTGTTTTTGTAAACGATGCACTGGAGGGATTACATTCTCTTGAAAATAAGCAACAACTTAACCAATATGTTAGCCAGTTAAATAAAAACCTGCAACAGCAACTGGCAACAAAAAGACAACGGAAAAATAAAAGAACCATAGTTAAAAATCCGTGGGTTTACATTACTGCTGTAATACTGTTAGCTATATGTGTTATTGGTTATTATTTAATTCACCTGCACATTTTAAACCGGTAGTTAAACATTATTGCCTGCATAAACTATTGATGAAATCTTTATGTGAAGGGTATTGTTCTGCCAATACTTCAGCCTTTGCAAGTTCAAAATCAGCAAAGTCAAAACCCGGTGATACGGTACAACCAACAAAACAATAGCCAGTGTTTTTAACCGGGCGACTGGCAAACCAACACCCTGCTTTAACTACCGCCTGCATAGTTTCGCCGTTAAAAATATTTGCGCCAAGCCTGATAGTTGTCATGGTATCATCTGCATTAATTACATAAATATGCAATGGCTCACCTGCATAAAAATGCCACACTTCATCACTTTTAATTTTGTGAAAAGCTGAAAAATGACCGGCAGGTAACAGGAAATAAATAGCGGTTGAAAAAGATCGCTCACTTTTAAAACGTTCAGGTAAACCTTGCACTGGGATCTTTTCGGCTGAACGATACGTTTCTTTAAAAAATCCTCCTTCCGGGTGTGTTTGTAGTTGGTAAAAATCAACAAGTTGTGCTGCAGTAAACATGTAGCTGGTTTTAAAGTAAGTGGAGCAAAATTTCGTGTAATTAAGAAAGAGTAGCCAAAAAAAATATCCTAATAGTCAACCTTGTCCTTCTTACTATTCCATTTTTCAAAAACAGTAATGGCTGTTTCTCTAGACAAAGGAATGATCTTAATTTTTCGCTGGTGCAGGTCGCAGCACAGCTCATCATATATAAACGAATCATCAAAACCTATTGCAGCGGCATCGTTTCGATTGTTGGCATAGTAAACCACAGTTGGTCTTGCCCAGTAAATAGCTCCCATACACATGGGGCAGGGTTCGCATGAAGTATACACTTCGCAACCTGTTAGTTGAAACGAACCTATATTTTTACATGCATCCCTTATAGCAACTACTTCGGCGTGAGCCGTAGGATCATTGGTACTGGTCACCATATTATTTCCCCTGCCAATCACTTCTTCACCACGCACTACAACACAACCAAACGGGCCTCCCTCATTACTTTCAATACACTTTGCCGACATCTCTATAGCCTGGGCCATAAACTTTTCTTCCCTTGTCATACGATCCTTTAGTTTTGAACGGGTAAATATAATTAATAGATTTATATCTCTTAAACCTCAGCCATGGTAACAGACACAATAGAAAATTACAGTTTATACACCGGCCTTAGTGATCACATTAAGAAAGCCCTGGAATACCTGGCCACTACAAATTTTGATGAGATGCCGCCCGGCAGGTATCCTATTTTGGATGATACCATTTTTGCTATAGTAAATGAGATTGAAACAAAAGATAAAAGTGAATGCCAGCCAGAAGCTCATGTAAAATATATTGACATTCAATTTGTAGTAAAAGGCATTGAATTATTTGGTTATGCACCCCTGTTGAATAAGTTA
>JBBQVY010000113.1:0-15368 GCA_038211085.1 Chitinophagales bacterium
AGAGTTCAGCCTTTATGGTGGCTTAATCCAAACAACTTTATTTATAATGAGTTGAATAGTCCACAACACATGAAGATACCAACTCCAATTTTACCTGATGCTGACGGTGATGGAGTAACTGATCAATTTGATATGGAACCAAATACGCCACAAGGTGCTCCGGTTGATGTTCGTGGAGTTTCAAAAGATACTGATGGTGATGGTGTACCAGATTATAAGGATAAAGAATTGCTGACTTCACAAAAATGTTTCCCTGTTAATGCTGATGGGGTTGGTACTTGTCCTGAACCTGTTTGTTGCACTGAATTAAGAGATGCAATGAAAAACTTCAAGCCAGCAGGTGACTGCGCAATTGGTAACCTGCCAAGTGTACAATTCAGGTCAGGTGCTTCACTTAGCAGAGATGCTCAAACTGTTCTTGCTAGTGCTGCAGAGCAAATTAAAGCTAATCCTGGTTGCAAAATCAGGGTAACTGGTTACGGTGCATCAAGCAAAAGTGCACAGCAATTAAGCTGGGATCGTGTAAATTCTGTAATCAAATACCTGGTTGAAAAGCAAGGTATAGGTGAAGACAGGTTTATCTTTTCTTATGGTGGCGAAGGAGATTCTAACACAGTTGATCTTATGGGAACAACTGAAGAAGGTCCAAACACCATTCCTGCTCCACATCCTAACTTGAAGAAAGGTTAATAAATAATATTTATGGCTTAAAAATACCCTCCATCTGGAGGGTATTTTTTTTAATATATTTTTTTAATTGAATGTAAAAGTTAAATTTGTTGCAACTTTTATAAATGAAATTTCCTCATTTAAGCAATTAATCATTCAGGCTTGCGTTTAATCACATTTGACGTTTTAAATAGGTACCCAATCATCTAAAATTTTATGAATAGTACAAAACTTCTACTCCTTTATTGCTTCGTCGTGCTTCTGTCATTTGGATCATCAGCCCAATTGGGAGGTACCCATAATTATTTGGACACTGCTTATATAGCTCCAAGAAATATTTCTCAACAAAATGATTTTTTAAATAATAACCACAATTTCCCCGCAAAGCCCAGAGATATGTGGCAGTTGGGGATTTTTGTTGGCCTTCCTTGGGTTGATGGAGATGCACCTTTAGCTGTAAAAGGATCAGGTTCGGGCTTTTCAAATTTTGCTTCAGGCTTTGGGCTTTCACTTAGAAAAGCTATTGGTTACGTAGTTTCTATCAGAGGATCATTAGCATACTATAATATGTTGGGTATGGATTATCAGCGTAACAGGAATTTCAACAATCATCCAACAATCCAGCAATTGTACTTAACTGCACCAAGAGGTTACATTCACAATTTCAGAACAACTGCTTTTGTTCCTTCACTTGAAGCATTGGTATCTCTTAATAATATCATGTTTCATAGCAAGCAAAGCAGATGGAATTTATATGGGGTAATAGGATATTCTGCATTTACCTACCAAACTAAAATGGATTTGACTGATGCAGGCGGTAACCGCTATTTGTATGAGAACATTGATGTAAATCTTGAGAGGAAACAAATTCGCGCAGATTTAAGACAAATGATGGATGGCGTTTATGAAACAACAGCCCTTTCGAGAGACAGACGTCCGAATTTGGGTGAGTATAATTTGAGACATTCTTTTTCAAGCGGTGCAGGTTTTGAGTACCGAGTTGGTAAAAAGACTTCATTAAGTGCCGAATATAAAAGAATTGCAACACGTGATGATTATGTTGATGGTTGGTTTCGCCAGAGTGGCGACCTTGTTAACCCTGTTTATACAAGCGAGTGGGATAACATAGGTTTTGTTTCAATGGGCGTAAACTTTAATGTCGGAAACAGCAAAACCCGTATTCCACCATTATGGTGGATGAATCCACTTGAGTTTGCATATGGTGAGTTGAGTAATCCCAAGCATATGAAACTTCCAAAAATTACATTGGATGATGCTGATGGTGACGGTGTAACTGATCAGTTTGACCTTGAGCCAAATACCCCTCCAGGTGCACCTGTTGATACCCATGGTGTATCAAAGGATACTGATGGCGATGGAGTTCCTGATTATCGAGATAAAGAATTGCTTACACTGCAAAACTGTTTCCCTGTTGATGAAGATGGGATAGGAAATTGTCCTGAGCCTGAATGTTGCAAAGAGATGAGAGAGAAATTTGCAGGTGGCCCCCCTCAAAACTGGGAATGTAAGATCAATAACTTGCCAAGCATACAGTTTAATGGTAATAGTGTTAGATTAAATAGGAACGCAATTGGCATACTTGAAAGTGTTGCACAACAATTAAGAGCAAATCCAGGATGTAAAGTTAGAATTGCTGGTCACGGTACCTCTAATAAAGCAGCACAGCAATTGAGCTGGGATAGAGTGAATGCTGTGATGAAGTTTTTGGTAGAGAAGCAAGGTATTGCAGATAACCGTTTCATTTTTGAATATGGAACAGAAGGAGATCCCAATACGGTTGACTTAATGCCTACGACTGAAAATGGTCCTAATTCAGTACCAGCACCACATCCAAACTTACAAAAGACAAATTAGTAGTTTCTAAAGAGATATATTCTTGATGGCTGTTCAGTTTTGAACAGCCATTTTCATAACAAGAAAAATCACATATAATAGTTATTACCGAATCATTAACTAAGCATTTTGCCTTAGTTGAAATAGAGTTTCTAATTTGGCTTGAAAATCTTAGTTTTGCAAACTTCTATGCGTCGAATATTTACATTTTTAATTATTGTTGGTACTTTTTCCTCTTGTGCATCAAAGTTTTCGAAAATTTTGAAGAGTACTGATTACGAGTACAAATACAAAATGGCTGAAAAATACTATGTAGAAAAAAAATATAGTAATGCTCAGCTTCTTTTTGAGGATTTGTTTCCAGTATACAAAGGCACACCTAAATACGAAGACTTATATTTTAAGTATGCATTTACAGCCTACAATCAAAGAGATTATGTAAATGCTGAAAACCTTTTTAAAACATTTGTAGAAACTTTTCCTAATAGTCCAAAGGCCGAAGAAGCAGACTATATGAGGGCCTATTCATATTTTAAGCAATCGCCTAAGGCTGAATTGGACCAAACCAATACTGCAAAAGCTATGGGTCAGATGCAGGTTTTCATAAATACACATCCGGGGTCTCAGCGTGTATTTGAAGCCACTGAGATAATTGAGCAGAGCCGCTCCAAGATGGAGACTAAAGATTTTTTGAATGCCCAGTTATATTACAATTTGGGGTATTTTAAAGCTGCTGCAATTGCTTTTAGTTCTTTGATTGATAACTTTCCTGACACCAATAAAGGTGATGAGTATAAATTGATGGTAATAAAAGCATATTACCAATATGCAAAGATGAGTGTGGAAGAAAAACAAGCTGAACGATTTGACAAGGTTGTTGCAGAAAGCCAGGATTTCAACGACCGTTTTCCTGAGAGTAAACTGCTGAAAACTGTAGAGAATTATAAATCATTATCATTGAATAATATTAAATTAAATACCAAATGAGTAAGTTAAGAAGGCAAATGAGTGCTAATACCAGTAATGTTGTTGAAACAAAAAGCCTTATAGATATTAAAGATCAGACTGGTAATTTATATGAGTCTATTGCAATTATTGCAAAGAGGGCAAATCAAATAAACATTACACTAAAAGAAGAACTCCATAATAAACTGGAAGAATTTGCCAGCCATACTGATAGCCTTGAAGAAATTCATGAAAATAAGGAGCAAATAGAAATCTCTAAGGCATATGAAAGAATGCCAAATCCTGCAATTTTGGCTACCCATGAATTTATGGAGAAGAAAATTTATTACAGAAAGAACGATTCTGATCTCTTCAGTTAATTACTTATTATAATTATAACAAAATGCGACAGTTCTAAACTGTCGTTTTTTGTTACTTTACTTTTCATGTTAACAGGCAAAAAAATTTTATTGGGAGTAACTGGCAGTATAGCTGCCTACAAAGCCATTTTGCTTGTAAGACTTTTTGTGAAAGCCGGGGCAGAAGTAAAAGTTATATTAACCCCTGCGGCCAAAGATTTTGTTTCTCCCCTTACCCTATCAACTCTATCTAAAAATAAGGTCCTCATTAATCTATCTGATGAAGATACCTGGGCTAATCATGTTGCAATAGGGAGGTGGGCAGATGTAATGCTTATTGCACCATTAAGTTGTAATACCCTTGCAAAAATGTCATCAGGGTTGTGCGATAACTTACTACTGGCAGCTTATTTATCTGCCACATGTCCCGTTGTTGTAGCACCGGCAATGGATGAGGATATGTGGAAACACCCATCAATTCAAAACAACCTGGGTACTTTGAAAGCAGCTGGTAATAAAGTTATCACTGTAAACTCAGGTGAACTGGCCAGTGGCTTATTTGGCGAAGGCCGTATGGCCGAGCCTGAGGCAATACTAACATTTGTTGAAGAACATTTTTTCAGGCTTTCTGCTTTCAAGGGTTTGAAAGCATTAGTGACTGCCGGCCCTACTTACGAGCCTATTGACCCAGTACGTTTTATCGGCAATCACTCCAGTGGTAAAATGGGATATGCTTTAGCTGAAGAATTGTACATGCAAGGGGCAGACGTAAACCTTGTTACCGGGCCTTCTTCACTCTCAATAAAGTACCAGGGTATTACTGTAAGTAAGGTAAAAACTGCAGCCGAAATGTACGAGGCTTGTACTGTGTTGTTTCCCCAGGTTGATGTTGCAATAATGGCTGCCGCAGTTGCAGATTACTCAGTCCCAGATGTTTCTACAGAAAAAATTAAGAAGGTTGAAGAAGGTTTAAACCTTTACCTGACAAAAACCAGGGACATTCTAAAACAACTCGGAGAGATGAAAACCGAAAAACAGTATTTGGTAGGTTTTGCTCTTGAAACATTTAATGAAAAAAATAATGCTTTGAAAAAGCTGCGCAATAAAAATGCAGATTTAATTGTTCTAAATTCATTAAAAGATGAAGCAGCAGGATTTGGCAAGCCAACCAACAAAGTAACTATTTTTGATAGGGAAGAGAACGAATATACTTACGAAGCCAAGAGTAAAGCTTTGGTAGCAAAAGACATTGTAGAACTTATTTATAAAAAATATCCATGGTAAAACGTTGTACGATTTTGATGTTGCTGACTGTTATCTTTTTTCAAGGCCAGGCACAGGAGCTACAAGCTAAAGTGAGTGTAATTGCAACCAGGGTACCCAATACAGTTGATAAAAAAATCTTTACTACACTCCAAACACAATTGAATAATTTTTTAAACAACAGGAAATGGACAAAGGATGTTTTTCAAACACAGGAGAAGATTGACTGTAATTTTTTGTTGAATATTGACAGGCAAGTTGAAACAAACATTTATAAAGCCACATTAACCATACAGGCGGCACGTCCGGTTTATTCTTCAGCATATCAAACCCCATTAATTAATTACCAGGACGCCGATGTAACCTTTAGGTATGTAGAATACCAACCGGTTGAATTTAATGAAAACAGGGTTCAGGGAACAGATGCTTTGGCGGGTAATCTAACTGCAACTTTTGCCTATTATGTGTATACCATCCTTGGTTTAGATTATGATTCGTTTAGCCCAAAGGCAGGCGACCCCCATTTTCAAAAAGCACAAAATATTGTAAATAATGCACCGGAAGGTCGTGATATAACAGGCTGGAAAGCCTTTGACGGTTTGCGAAACAGGTATTGGCTCAGCGAGAATGTAATGAACACCCGGTACAACATCATACATGACGTGATCTACACTTATTATCGGCAAGGACTTGATAAAATGTATGAAAAGGATGATGAAGCTCGTGATCAAATACTATCGGCCTTAACTCAATTGCAAACACTTAACCAGGACAATCCTAATCTTATGTTCGTTCAATTTTTTATGCAGGGCAAATCGCAGGAATTGATAAGAATGTTTAAGAAGGGAAGTCCTTTACAAAAGACAAGAGCTGTTGAATTATTACAAAAGTTGGACGTAGCAAATTCTGCTAATTACAAACAGGAGATCAAATAGATGAAATATGTATTATGGTTGCTGATGCTATTGGGTACAGGCTGTACATCTGGTAAAATACCAGGTGATATCATATCACCGGACAAAATGAAAGCCATTGTATTTGACCTTACAAAGTCTGATGTGTATGTAAATAATTATGTACTCAAAGACTCTTCTTTAAAAACTAAAGACCAGCATATTAAAATATATGAACAGGTGTTTCTGATTCATAACATCACCAAAAAAGATTTTTACAAGAGCCTTAAATATTACCAGCAACATCCAAACGTAAATAAAACCTTGTTCGATTCAACAGAAGCATATGCCAAAAGGCAACGCGATGTTATGTTTAAAGAAGCGCATGAGCAGCATACCGACAGTCTCAAAAAAAAATAGAAGTTACCATGAAAAAAGTATTTAAGAATGCTGAAGAGGCAATCCACGATATTTTTAACGACACCACATTAATGTTGGGTGGTTTTGGGTTATGTGGTATTCCTGAAAATTTAATTACAGCCCTTGTTCAAAAGAACGTAAAAAATCTTACCTGTATATCTAACAATGCTGGTATAGATAATTTTGGATTGGGTATGCTTTTAAATACCCGACAGATAAAAAAAATGATCAGCAGTTATGTAGGAGAGAATGCTGAGTTTGAGCGACAACTTTTAAATGGTGAGTTAGAAGTGGACCTGGTTCCACAGGGCACATTGGCCACCCGGATACAAATGGCCGCAATGGGTATCCCTGCATTTTTTACTCCGGCAGGTTATGGTACAGAGATAGCAGATGGCAAAGAAGTAAGAGAGTTTGATGGAAAAATGTACCTGATGGAAAACGCATTGCATGCCGACTTTGCCCTTGTAAAAGCATGGAAAGGTGATACCATGGGCAACCTCGTATTTAGAAAAACTTCCCGAAATTTTTCTACCTCAATGGCAAAGGCAGGTTCAATTACAATTGCAGAAGTAGAGCAACTTGTTGAGCCTGGTGAAATTGACCCGGATAACGTTCATGTTGCAGGCATTTATGTTCACCGCATTTTTGAAGGAAAAAATTATGAAAAGCGCATTGAGAAGCGAACCATACAACTTACATAACTATTAGTAGATATATTAGTACAAGACATATTTCATCCAAACTACAAATCTGAATTTCACATGTTTATAAGTTCTGGCTTTTTAGGTATTCAATATGGTGTTGATGATAAGATAGCAAAATTTTTTGCTGATAGAGAACCACCTAAAGACAATTTGTATTGGAAGGATAAGCTGATGTATTTACGGCCAGAGCCCGGTTGGTTATTTATCCCTTTAATAGTTGACTTGTTATACAAATGCGGCATAGACAGGGCACAGTTGCTATCTCCCAAATTTGTTGGTTTAATGGAAGACATTGGTCACATTAGTGCACAGGAAGAGACCCGCCAAATTAGTCATGAACAGGCCATCCAGCTTTGCATTGACCTTGTAAAAAACGACCATGTTGATGAGCAATATTACCTGCACCTCGTAGATTTTATTAATGCAGGAACGAACAACCCTTTCATACAATTGGCAACACCTTTTAAAGCCCTGCACAGGGGAGATTATTTTTTGTTTGCTATATGCGCATTAAATTTTGATGCCGGCTTAGAAACAAAATTGGTTCAATATTGGTTTGCCTTAATCAGCACATTATTGCTATTAGATGATGCTGACGATTTAAATGACGATAAAATAAATGGCGATCCAAATGCTTTTGTAGAGAGTGGTTTGCACAAGGAAGGTATTGAAAGCATTAAGCAATTGGTAAGTTCAAATTTAAAATTAATAAGTGTTTTAAACAGGTCCATGGCTGCCCGGTTAGACACTAGTTTTGTATCGTTACAAAACATACCATACATCAACCAATTATTAAACCAATAACCATGGCACTAGATAAGTTTGGCATTGCTAAAAGAATAGCCAGGGAACTTAAAGATGGCATGTATGTAAATCTTGGTATTGGAATTCCTACGCTGGTAAGCAATTATATTCCTGAAGGGATAACAGTTATTTTACAAAGCGAAAATGGCATGTTAGGTATGGGCCCTTACCCCCAGGAAAAGGACATTGATGCAGACCTAATTAATGCTGGAAAGGAAACCGTAACAGTGATACCAGGAGGTTCATTTTTTGACAGCGCTGAGAGTTTTGGAATGATAAGGGCAGGCAAGGTTGATTTAACCGTATTAGGCGCCATGGAAGTAAGCGAAAAAGGAGACATCGCCAATTGGAAAATTCCCGGCAAAATGGTAAAAGGTATGGGGGGTGCAATGGACCTTGTGGCCAGTGCTAAAAACATAATAGTAGCCATGCAACATACCAATCCAAAAGGCGGTAGCAAGTTGTTGAAGGAATGCACGCTGCCATTAACAGGAGTGGGTTGTGTAAGGAAGATTGTAACCGAACTGGCGGTTATTGATGTTACCTCACAAGGCTTTGTTTTGGTGGAAAGGGCCCCAGGTGTTACGGTAGATGAAATTAAAATGAAAACTTCGGGCAGATTAATTGTTCCTGATCACGTACCGGAAATGGTTTTTTAGTTAAAGCAATTCATCACTATTCTTCAGCAAAAGGATAATAGTCCTTCACTATATATTGGAGCATGAAATTTCATTGAATGGGATTTCAATCTAGCGGGATGCTGCTACAGCCTTTGTTCAAACTTTATATCTACCGGCCATACACAACCAACGCCACTGCTACAATTAAACTACAATCCACTGTAACTTATTAAAAACTTGCCCGTTCAAATCAGTAGTAAAAAACCTAAAAAATTTCAATATGAAAACAATCTTCATGCTATTGTTGTCTGCAATCAGTTTTAACACATTTGCAAGTTGGGAAACAGTTACCGGTAACGGCAATCTAAAAAAGGAAACACGCAATGCCTCAGGGTATACCGGCATTGAGTTACAAGGCTCAATGGATGTGCTCATTGATTATGGCAACACTAAATCTATTACGGTTGAAGCAGATGAAAACCTATTACCTTATATCGAAACCGAAGTAGAAAATGGAACCTTAAAGATCAGGCAAAAAAAAGGCGTAGGTCTCAAGAGCAAAAACAAATTGACGGTGCATGCAAGCCTTACACAACTTACCAATATAACCCTTAGCGGAAGCGGAAACGTAATGGGTAATGGGGCTTTTTCAAATAACGGCAAAACAACGGTAAAGTTATCAGGATCGGGAAATATTGGTTTAGGTGTTGCTGACATTAGCGAACTGGATGTTACCATTTCTGGTAGCGGAAACATCAATATTAAAGGAAACCAAAGCAACAACATAACGGTTGCAATAAGTGGTAGTGGTAACCTCGACTGCAGCAACCTGCCAACAAACGATGTGTTTGCAAGGGTTAGCGGTAGTGGCAACATTAAGGTAAATGCATCTAAAAGCATCGATGCCAAAGTAAGTGGCAGCGGAAATATCTATTACAAAGGGACGGCTTCAAATCTTTCGATGAAAGCCTCTGGAAGTGGCAAGATTATAAAAGTATAACTGTTAGTTCTGCATCATTTTCTTACAAAACCGGTTCATAGAAATTGATCCGGTTTTTTTATGTTTTCTGCATGGCCAAATTTTCCAACATTGGCTGCATGTCATGCTTTATTACCTTTGCGCCAGCAGGCAAAATTTATAGCCTGGCATTTTTATACCATATTAATCTTTTGCATGGATATTACCGTCTCTACCGCTACACAATTGCGTCTTACCCCCGATGAATTTGATCAGATTAAAACCATTATGGGCAGAACGCCAAATTTTACAGAACTGTGTGCCTATAGTGTAATGTGGAGTGAGCATTGCAGCTACAAAAATTCAATTAAATGGCTTAAAACTTTGCCCAGGGATGGTGAAAAAATGCTGGTGAAAGCTGGGGAAGAAAATGCAGGGTTAATGGATATTGGAGATGGTTGGGGTGTAGTTTTTAAAATCGAAAGTCACAATCACCCAAGTGCAATTGAACCTTTTCAGGGAGCAGCTACGGGAGTAGGTGGCATACACCGCGACATTTTTACCATGGGAGCACGACCCATTGCCGCTTTAAACAGCTTGCGCTTCGGCAACATTAACGAAGCCAAAACCCAGCACCTTGTGGCAGGTGTGGTGCATGGCATTGGTCATTATGGAAATTGCTTTGGTGTACCTACAGTTGGCGGCGAAACCTATTTTGAACAACGTTATCATACCAACCCTTTGGTTAATGCTATGAGCGTAGGTATTGTAAGAAATGGTGAAACAGTTAGTGCTACTGCCGAGGGAGTAGGCAACCCGGTTTTTATTGTGGGAAGTGCTACGGGCAAAGATGGTATGGGTGGGGCTTCATTTGCCTCAGCTGATATAACTGCTGATAGTGTGGAAGAATTACCAGCGGTCCAGGTTGGTGATCCCTTTCAGGAGAAAAAATTATTAGAGGCTTGTCTCGAAATTATAACTACAGGTGCTGTTGTGGGTATGCAGGATATGGGTGCGGCAGGCATTATTTGTTCCACTGCCGAAATGAGTGCAAAAGGAGGTGTAGGAATGGAGATTTATTTGGAAAAGGTACCAACCCGCCAGCAACATATGAAAGCCTGGGAGCTGCTGTTGAGCGAGAGCCAGGAACGCATGTTGGTTGTAATTGAAAAAGGTAAAGAAGAAAGTGTTTTAAAAATATTTGAAAAGTGGGATTTGCCCTGCGAACAAATAGGAAAAGTTACCGATACCGGCCTGCTACAATTTTATATGGATGGCGAGTTGGAAGCTGAGTTAAATGCTGAAAGTTTGGTATTGGGCGGTGGTGCTCCGCAAAACGACCGCGAGTACAGAGAGCCTGCCTATTTCGAAAAGATTAAAGCTTTTGATGCCCAATCAATACCTGAGCCGGCCGATCTTAAAGCTACGGCAATCAAATTAATACAATTGCCAAATATAGCTGGCAAGCGTTGGATCTATACGCAATACGACAGCATGGTGGGTGCAGCAAATGCAAGTACCAATGCCCCCAGCGATGCATCAGTGCTGCTGGCAAAAGGTACTGGTAAAGCACTTGCCATTACGGTTGATTGCAACAGCCGCTATGTTTTTGCCGATCCTTACAAGGGCGGTATGATTGCCGTTGCTGAGGCAGCCCGTAACATTATTTGTAGTGGTGGCGAGCCCCTGGGTATAACCAATTGCCTAAATTTTGGCAATCCCTTCGATCCTGAATTGTATTACCAGTTTGTATATGCAGTTAAAGGCATGGGAGATGCATGCAGAAAATTTGATACACCTGTAACCGGTGGTAACGTTAGCTTCTATAATCAAAATCCTGATGGAGCTGTGTATCCTACACCAACTATAGGTATGGTAGGGATTATTGATGACATGGAAAACAGGATGACACTCGATTTTAAACAAGCCGGCGATGTCATTTACATGATTGGTAAAAGTACAGGCGATATCAATTCATCAGAGTACCTGCACAAGTTATGCGGAGTGGAATATTCACCCGCACCTTATTTTAATTTAGACGAAGAATTTGAACTGCAAGGGCAGGTAAAGCAATTGATAAAACAAAGACTGGTGCAGAGTGTGCACGATATAAGCGAAGGCGGTTTAATCACCGCGTTATTAGAGTCCGGCTTTAATAGGGAACTTGGTTTTGATGTACAGCAAACCAACGACGAGGTTAGGGCAGATGGTTATTGGTTTGGAGAAGGACAGGGTAGGGTAGTGATATCTTCTACTTTAAAGAATGCAGAAAAACTTACTGTATTGCTAAGCCAGGCCAATATCCCTTTCGAATATCTTGGTATAGTAACCAGTGGCAATATTGATATGCATGGCGAGTATTGGGGACATATAAAGGAGTGGAAAGAGTTGTACGATACTGCTATAGAAAAGATTTTAAATAATGCAGAGGTTACGGTGTAACAATCATTTTGAAAAAGTTGATTTAGATATATTAAATTTCTCTATTTTTTTTTTAGTGTGCCAACATAAGCAATCAATCAACAGCCGTTGCCACTGTGTGGCAGTTTACCCTGAGTTTATCGAAGGGTCGCACTCTTGTACTTTATCTTCTTTTTCATCTTTTATAACATTATCTCAATTACAATAATTTGTTATGAGCATTTTTGAATCTGCATTACCCAATGAAGCACATAGCGATATGGTAGGTAAACAAATTATAATCGTTACCGGTGCCGCAGGTTTTATTGGCAGTTGTATGGTTCAGTTTTTAAACGACAAAGGTTACGGCAACCTGGTACTGGTAGATGATTTTGGAGTAGAAGAAAAGAGAAAAAACTGGGAGGGTAAGAAATATGAAGTGATTGTTGAGCGTTACAATTTATTCGATTGGTTGCTGGCAAATCAACCTTTGGTTCAATGTATTATTCACCTGGGTGCCCGTACTGATACTACCGAATTTGATTATGCCATCCACCAGGAGTTGAATGTTGATTATTCAATGGACATCTGGATATATTGTACTGAAAGAAATATTCCGTTGATCTATGCTTCTTCTGCCGCAACTTACGGCGGTGGCGAATTTGGATATGATGATGACCATGCAATAGTAGAAAAGCTGCAGCCTTTAAATCCATATGGATTTAGTAAAAACGAATTTGACAAATGGGCCTTACAGCAGCAGAGGCAACCGCCTGTGTGGGCTGGTCTTAAATTTTTTAATGTCTATGGTCCCAACGAAGCACATAAAAAACGCATGGCCAGCGTCATCTTTCATTCATTCAACCAGGTAAAAGAAAATGGATTTGTCAAACTTTTTAAAAGCCACAAAGATGGCTTTGCCGATGGACAGCAACTTCGTGATTTTATTTACGTAAAAGATGTATTGAAAGTCATCTTTTGGATGTTTCAAATTTTTACAGAAGTGAAAACAAAGCTTGAGTTCACATCGGGCTTATATAATCTAGGTACTGGCCAAGCCAGGAGCTTTGAGGATTTGGTAAATGCCACCTTTGCCGGGTTGGATAAAGAACCTTCCATTCAATACATTGATATGCCGCTCGATATACGTGACAAGTACCAATACTTTACAGAAGCCAATATGCAAAAGCTTAAAAATGCGGGCTATACCAACGATTTTTATAGTTTAGAGGAAGGTGTGGCAGACTATGTAAGGAACTACCTGGTAAAAGGAGAAATGTACTAACTTTAAAAAAAGCAGGTTATGAAAGTGGAGATAAAAAAGAAGCTGAATAAAAAAGAGGTCGGTACCCTTTTACGAAAGATAAAAAAAACACCTAAACTTTTTGATGCTAAAAAATATTTTGGCAAGGCTAAAGTAAAAGGGGATCCTCTTTTAATTCAACAAGAGATGCGTGATGAATGATAAAGAAACCTTGTTGTTAGATACAAATACTGTCATGTATTTGATTAAGGGTGATGAAAATCTGTTAGAATTGTTAGATCAGCAACCCGTAGCCATAAACTTCATAACTGAAATAGAATTACTCAGTTGGCCACACATGACAAGAGAACTTAATAAAGTAATTCTTGGTCTTATTTCCACTGTTCATTACTTCGATTACAATACGAGACTTAAACAGACAGTCATAAGCTTGAGACAGAAGTACAAACTCAAAATAGCAGATGCTTTCATAGCTGCAACTACAATAGAATACAATTTGCCATTGGTTACCGCCGATAAACATTTTCAACAGGTAGATGAGATACGTTTAATAAAAATTACTCCATCCTTATAGTTTATACATGCAATCAAAAAAAATAGCCATCATAGGCGGAGGCAACTTAGGTACTGCTATAGCAGAGGGTTTAATTAGCAGTGGCTTTATATCACCGCAGGATATCATGGTTACCAAACGCAACACAGCCACCCTGCAAGGTTTGATGGACAAAGGAGTGGGTGTATCAGATAATAATATTGATGCCGTACGCTTTGCAAATGTGGTCATACTAGCAGTAAAACCCTTCCAGGTGCAGGAGATTTTATTGGCCATAAAAGATGAGTTGGTTGAAGGAAAACATGCCATTGTTTCTGTGGTTACCGGCGTATTTATAAAAGATATAGATGGCATGATTGAAAAGCAAATACCAGTTTTCAGGGCTATGCCCAACACCGCCATCGCTATTAGCGAAAGCATGACTTGCATTTGTCACCAGCATGCCTCTTCAGAGGAGATTGATTACGTGAAGGAGATGTTTAACCAACTAGGTAAATCAGTAACCATTGATGAGAAACTCATGGATGCCTCAACCGTGTTGGGCGCCTGTGGAACAGCCTTTGCCATGCGCTACATCCGCGCCAACATACAGGGTGGAATTGAAATTGGATTTGATGCTGCAACCGCCTCGTTGATTGCAGCCCAAACAGTAAAAGGTGCAGCAGAATTACTCCTCCAACGCCACACCCATCCCGAGCAGGAAATTGATAAAGTAACCACTCCCAAAGGTTGTACAATTGCAGGTTTAAACGAAATGGAGCATCGTGGTTTTAGCTCTTCGTTGATAAGGGGATTGGTTGCAAGCTATAAGAAGATTACGAGTGGCATGTAAGTCTGATTTATAATCCTGTTTGATTGCTAATACTCTTTTCCAGTATTCAAATTTAAAAGCTTGGGAACAAGTTTCAGGTTTACTACTGGTGCAACATTGTCCAGACCAATCGCTGTCCATCCACCACCCAAAGGAACAGCTGCAGGAGCTACAATAGTTCTGCGGTTGTATGCTTTAAATCCTATCCAGTAACAAGCTTTTTCTGTTTGGTATAATTTAAACAGAAAATCATCATCCATTATATAAGTGTCTTTACCATCAAATACACCCCAAACTTTTCTTTCAAGGGTATAATTTCCCTTGTTATCAATTACAAATAAAGTTGGAGGCTCATCTTTAAATTGCCTGAGTTCAAAATTTGCATAAACCGTTGCGTTTTTTTTAAACTGTTCAAACGAAAGAAAAATTCCTTTTTTTAAAGGTGGGGAATCTAAAGACTTATAAGCCAACCGGCTCGAGTAAAAGTCAACAATAGTACTCTTCTTTTCGTTTTTTCTTTTAATATAAAGAGCTTTGGTATAAGCGTCCTTAATCTTAAAATGAATTTCTTCCAACGCGTTTTTCATTAATGATCTTGAAGAAGTCGTAATCACTCTCTTATCGTAAAAAGTGGTATCCAACCTGGATAGAGGATAGTACAGGTCGTTTTCTTTTATAAACACATCCGCTTTCAAAACCAGTTTAGAGTATGCAAATTTTATTCGGTTATCTTCAATACTGTCTAATGATTTTGTGAGGTTTAACATCCAAAAATCCTTTACAACTATCATTACGGAGCACCCACTCAAACTTGACGAAGAAAGTTTTTTTTCAATCACATCTTTTAA
>JBBQVY010000114.1:0-15287 GCA_038211085.1 Chitinophagales bacterium
CACATCGTTATTTTTGCCGCCGTATGAAGAATATCAGGAATTTTTGCATCATCGCACACATCGACCACGGTAAAAGCACACTGGCCGACAGACTGCTGGAGTTTACACACACAATCAGCGACCGCGACATGCAGGCTCAGGTACTGGATGATATGGACTTGGAACGTGAAAAGGGTATTACCATTAAGAGCCACGCCATACAAATCAGTTATCCTTACAAAGGCGAAACCTATATTTTAAACCTGATTGATACCCCCGGTCACGTAGATTTTAGTTATGAGGTTAGCCGTGCGCTGGCTGCCTGCGAAGGTGCCCTGTTATTGGTAGATGCCAGCCAGGGCATACAGGCACAAACCATCTCCAACCTATACCTGGCTATCGACAATAACCTGGAAATTATTCCGGTTGTTAATAAGATAGATATGGAAGGGGCCAATATTGAGGTAACCCAGGACCAGATTATTGACCTGATAGGTTGTAAGAAAGAAGACATATTATTAGCGAGTGGAAAAAGCGGTATTGGTATAGAAGAAATTCTGGCCGCCATTATTGCACGTATTCCTGCTCCCAAAGGCGACACAGAAGCTCCGTTACAGGCGCTAATTTTTGACAGTGTGTTCAACAGTTTTCGCGGTATTATTATCTATTATCGCATTATGAACGGGGTATTGAAAAAGGGAGATAAAATTCGTTTTGCAAGTACCGGGCAGGATTATTTTGCTGATGAAGTAGGCGTATTAAAACTTACCATGACACCGCGAAACGAAGTTCGTGCCGGCGATGTGGGTTATATCATTACTGGCATTAAAGTAGCCAAAGAAGTTAAGGTGGGTGATACCGTTACCCTGGCTAACAACCCTGGCGAAATGATTAAAGGTTTTGAAGAAGTAAAGCCTATGGTATTTGCCGGCATCTTTCCTGTAGAGACCGATGCTTTTGAAGAGCTACGTGATTGCATGGATAAGCTGCAGCTAAATGATGCTTCGTTAACTTTTGAGCTGGAAACATCGCAGGCTTTAGGTTTTGGATTTCGATGCGGTTTTCTAGGTATGCTGCACATGGAAATAATACAGGAGCGTTTGGAACGTGAGTTTAACCAAACGGTTATTACCACCGTGCCCAACGTAAGCTTTATAGCCTACACATCCCGTGGCGAAAAGATAGTGGTGAACAATCCATCTGAAATGCCCGAGCCTACCAAACTTGACATGATTGAGGAGCCATACATTCGGGCCCACATTGTAACTGCCTCCGAATACATCGGTAATATTATGACCTTGTGCCTGGGAAAGCGTGGCATCCTCATTAACCAAAGTTACCTGACACCTACCCGTGTTGAATTGATATTTGAATTGCCCCTTACTGAAATTGTATTTGATTTTTACGATAAACTAAAGAGCCAGACACGTGGGTATGCTTCTTTCGATTATCACCCTATAGGCTACCGCGAAAGCGACATTGTAAAAATGGATATCCTGTTGAATGGCGAAAAAGTAGATGCCCTTAGCGCATTGATCCACCGCGCCAGGTCGCACGAATTTGGCCGCAAGCTTTGCGAAAAACTGAAAGACCTTGTACCCAAACAACAGTTTCAGATTGCCATACAGGCCGCCATTGGCGCCAAGGTTGTGGCCCGCGAAAACATTAGTGCCATGCGTAAAGACGTTACGGCCAAATGTTATGGTGGCGACATAAGCCGTAAACGTAAGCTGTTAGAAAAGCAGAAAGAAGGTAAGAAGCGTATGAAACAAATAGGAAATGTTGAAGTGCCGCAGGAAGCATTTCTGGCCGTGCTGAAGTTGGATTAGATGTTTTGAAATTAAAGATGAGGCTTGGAAAATACGGTAATGGCTTATATTAGTAAAACAAATAAATACCTGCATGCCTGAGCTGACCCGATATTCGAGTTTCGAAAAGTTGAAAGCTGATAGCTTGGCAACCCGCCAAAAAAATGTAGGCACGGCCAAAGACGTGAAAGATTTTGAACACTTTTTAGCTTATCTAAGGCAATCTTCTACTCTCAAAAAGAAGATGGCAAAACAAAGCGTGGCTGCTAATGAATGAAAATTTGTCGGAAAGCATTCTCGCCATATGCAAAATTTTAAGCAAGCATTCTGTTCAATATTTAGTTGTTGGCGGGGTTGCAGTTGCATTACATGGATTTTTTAGGCAAACAACTAATACTGAAGGTGTAGTTTCAGACAAACTTGATTTTGATTATTGGTACAATCCAACTTATAAAAATTATTTCAATCTTTTAAGTGCGCTGGAGGAGCTTGGGCAAGATGTTGAAGAATTTAAGAATGAGCAGGCACCTAATCCGCGACAATCATTTTTTAAACTGGAGTTTGAAAAATATACCCTTGATTTTTTGCCTGAAGTTAATGGCCTGGATAAGTTTACAACATCTTTTAAAGAACGGGAATTGATCAACATTAAGGATATTGAGATTGCATTTTTGAACTATGCCGATCTTATTAAAAATAAGAAAGCAAATGCTCGCCCAAAGCACCTGAATGATATTAGTAATTTAGAGCAACTGAGAAAAAAGAATTAGAAAAAGCGCTTCGATTTGAATGATTAAAATTGTAACCAAACAATATTGGAAAGGTCAACATCTATTGCTGTTGGCCTTTTTGCTGTTGCATACCATTGCTTCATTTTATTACATCTCTCACCAAAACATCACCTTTGATGAGCCTGATTATTTAGAGTATGCCAAACACTGGCTGCATGGACACCCCGAACGTACACAACCTCTTGATGATAGCAAGTCGCCAATAATAGCTATTGCCTGGCTGCCCCGTATGGTACGGCAGGTTATAAACCCAAGTTACCAGCTAAACGACTATGGTCGTATGGACCAGGTAGAAGGCCGGTACATGATGATACTCTTTTCGTTTATCACAGCCATTTATGTTTTTAAATGGTGCCGTCGATTGTATGGTTATAATGGCTGGTGGTGGCCCTTGCTCATGCTCCTCTTCGATCCTTTGTATCTCTCGTATTCAACCCTTCTGAGTACTGACCTGGCGTGTGGTGCTTTTCTTATTGCCAGCCTCTATCATTTTAATAAACACCTGGTGCTACATTCGAAACGTGATTTGTGGTTTTGTGCTGTTGTTACCGGCCTGGGTATTGTTACAAAGGCTACGGTGCTTTTTCTGCTCTTATTGCTGCCCTTATTGTCTCTTTTATTTCACTTGTATACGCATCGCCTTAAACAATTTTTCTCTTTAAAAAACCTGGGCAGGGCTGCTGCTTTTTGTGTGGTCATTCTTTTAGTCATAAACCTGGCCTATTACTTCCGGCATTCCTTTATGCTGTTAGGCAATTACCAGTTTGAGAGTTATACCTTAAACAGCTTACAAAAAGGCTGGTTACGCAATGTACCTGTACCGCTGCCGCAGGCTTATTTGCAACAATTAGACATGTTGAAGGCCCATGCCGAAATTGGTGCCACTACACCTGCAAAAACATACAATGGTGTATACCTTTTTGGGACACTTAAATTAACCGGTGGCTATTGGTATTATTACCTGGTTTTATTGTTTTATAAACTGCCAGTGGGTACCATGTTATTGCTGATAAGTTGCCTGCCCCTCCTTATAAAAAACTTTACTAAAGAAGGCTTTGTAAAGCGCTACATGTTTCTGTTATTACCCATACTGTTCTTCTGGTTGATACTTAGTTTTATCAACCATTTTCAAACAGGCATACGGCACATTTTATTCCTGTTTCCCTTGCTGTTTATAGGTTTGGGTTTCCTTTTTAATAAATTGAAAGATGCGGCAAAGATTTGGCAGGTTTCGGTGGCAATTTTAGTGTTGTACACCTTCGCATCGGTAGCTGTCTATTATCCCTACCTTATTCCGTACACCAACGAATTTATCACTAACAAAAAAAAGGTGTATAAAAAGATATATGACTCAAGTATTGACTATGGTCAGTCCGATTCAAGCCTCAGCATATTTTTGGTCAAGCACCCCGACTACAAGGCTGCAACTCCCTGGCCTGCCGCAGGCAAATATGCCGTCCTATTGCAACAGATGTTCAATACTTACCAACCTGAGTCAAATAAGTACAAATGGTATCGGGCTATGGAGCCTGTAGATCATTACCGCTACACCATTTTTTTATTCGACATAACCGAGCAAGACCTGGAAAATGCAAAATATGCAGGCACTGAAATCAATATTATAAAGTAAAACCACAGGCTAAGGTTCAGCTTCGTCTTTGGGCTGTTTGCTGAGTGGTTTGGTTACCGGCTTTGTAGTAGCAGGTTTTGCCTGGCTCTTTTGGCGGTTCTTTTCCGATTGCTGCCGAAGTTTTTCTTCGTTGCTGTTGCCTGCATCATCCTTTAATGGTTCGGGCATAGGGGCTTCACCATCTTTTAGTTTAAAGTCAAACACTTTATTTATGTAGTTCCATTTTCCATTGTTCCATTTAAAGCCTTCATAATCGCCATCTGGTACAAGGGTATTTTTTTTCTCTGGTGTATTATCTTCGCTTATCAGGTGATCAAAAATGATGATATCCATTTCTGGGTCAAAATTCAAACGGGCCTTTCCCAGTTTTTTGTACTCCAGGCAAAAGCGGGCAAATGTTGCCGGTGTATTAAGCTTTGACTGCTGCATAGCAAAAAATGGTCCTCCAAACTGTGGTTGCCCCAGCTCGTTAAAAGTTAACACATCAATCCATTTACGGGTAGTTTTTGCGTTGTTATCATCAAAGCCCAACAGGGTGTAATAATTTTTACCATTAAATGTTTTCATAATCATGCCGTAATAAATGGCACCAACCCAATTGGTTGAAGTACGTATTGAATCCTGCGGCCTGTCCGTGAACTCTGACATATCCAGCAAGGGAAACAGTTTTAGTGTGCCATCGGACGTGCGCATTTGTATGGCGCCTCTTTGCCTGAAATAAGTATCATCCCGGTTATACTGCCAAGAAAAAATGCGGAAGCTACTATCTGGAGCGTATATTCTAGAAACGGTTTCAAGTGAGTCGTAAGGATAGTAAAATGAGTTGGGATTGCGTAAAGACTTTACCAGCATTCTTATAAAAATACTGTCTGCAATAAAGCGCTGGCTGCTGTTAGGATCCGTAATCATTGCCCTGCTGTATTGCTTCATCGAATCTTCTGAACGTTGAAAATTGCGTAAACTAACAGCATTTAATGACTGTGCTTGCACAGTAGTTACAAAGAACAATAAAAAGGCTGCAAAGTATAATTTCATGGTTCGCTATGAAATGCGAAAATAGCACCTGCCTTTCAGAATGATACGTGAATGTATTGAGGCTTAAAAGGATTTAAGATATTATTAATGACTGCAGGTAAAGTGCTGCCTGTTGCAGGTCCTTGAACCTATAATCAATCAGCGGATGTGGAAGAAGGATTGCCGGGTTGGTGGTGGCAACAAATATGGTGCTCATCCCCGCATTTCTTCCAAATGCCATATCGCTCAGGTTGTTGCCAATTATGATGCTTTTCTTGAAATCTATAATGGGAAAATCCTTTTGTGCATGGTAGGCCATGCCCGGGCTTGGCTTACGATCGTAACAATCATTATCCATGCTGGAGCAATAGTAAATGCTGTCAATCCTTCCACCCGAGAGTGTTACTTCATCTGTCATAAAGTTGTGGACGTCATGCAAGTCTTCATCGGTCATCAGCTTTTTACCAATCCCTCTTTGGTTGGTAACAATAATGATGAGCCCAAATAGCTCATTAAAAATTTTCATTGCTTCCCTGGCACCATCATAAAATATAAACTCCCCCCTGTGCAGAATATAACTCAATTTCTTTTCGTGGTTAATTACTCCATCGCGGTCCAGGAAAAGTGTCCAGCTTTTGTCAATGTTTGTTGTAATCTCCATGCTATTATTTCAATTCCGTTTGAGCTCTTTCATAATCTTCGGGAATACCTATATCAATAAAATAACAATCCTGTTCTATTCCAAACATCCGGCGTTTATCGAAAAGGGTTTCGAGGTAATCTTTTTCAAAAGAGAATTTTTCAGGCAATTCTTCTTCTAAAAACTTGTGGACATTCAATGCATACATACCACCATTTACCAGGCCCGAGGCATAAAATGCTTTCTCTTTAAAACTTGTGATGGCACAGTCATCATCAATTTCAACTACACCATACCGGTTAAAATTTTCAAGGTATTTTAAACTAAGGGTACAGTTAGCGCCGCTTAAAGTATTAAAGCTGGCAAGCTCATCCACATCAATTTTAAAAAGCGTATCACCATTAGTAATCAATACCGATTTTTCTTTTGCATGTAAACATGCCAGCCTTATAGCACCGCCGGTGCCTAATGGTTCGTCTTCAACAGAAACTTTGTGTAGGATGGAAGGAAATTCTTTGCAAATAAAATCAATGACCAGTTCGCTTTTGTAGCCAAGGGCAAAAATGAAATGCGTAATGCCTTCATTAATTAAATGATCCAACACATAGCTTAAGAAAGGTTTGCCTTTTACAGGCGCCAGGCATTTAGGCAGCTCTGGCACGGCATCTTTTAAACGAGTGCCAAGGCCGCCTGCCAGTATTATAGCTTCAGTAATTACCATATTTTTAAACTTTAGTTTGTTGAAGCAAATAAGTTTTCTTCTACCAGTTGGCAAATGATGTGGCCAATCATTATGTGACTTTCCTGTATGCGTGGGGTATCGCTGCTGGGAACGTTGATGAGCACATCGCTGAAGGCCTTAAGCGTTCCACCTGTAACACCCGTAAATGCAATGTTAATCATATCTTTTCCGGCAGCAACTTCAAAGGCTTTCACTATGTTGGCCGAGTTGCCTGAGGTGCTCAAGCCAACCAGTACATCACCTGCCTCACCTATGCCATCTACCAACCGTGAATAAATCACATCAAAACTATAATCATTGGCAACTGCCGTAATGTATGATGAGTTGCAATGTAATGCCTCTGAGGGAAGGGCTTTCCTGTTCTTATAAAACCTGCCGGAAAACTCAGCCGCCAGGTGTTGGGCATCTGCAGCACTTCCACCGTTGCCACAAAACAAAACTTTGTTACCGTTTTGAAAAGCCTGGGTAATAATAGAAATTACTTTTTCTATGGAGGTCAGCAGTTCCTCATTTTGTAAGATTTCTTCTTTAACCGAAATAGAAGAAGCAATGATATCTCTTATAATTTGCATGTTTTTTAAATTGGTAAAAGCACATATTTCAATTACTGTATTGGTAATCTTTAAAACGTAAAATTAGGACAGGCTTTTTATAATGTGGTAATAGTTTAGGCTATAGCCCTCCGCCAAATAAGACGGTCCCGGCAAAAAGTAGCTGCTTGTTTCATGCCGATGGTTACATTCATCTACTCACATAAACTCAGGATGAGCATCAATTTGTTCCCCTATTTCCTTGGCTCTTAAAGTGCGGCCTGCCCCCACTTCAAACCAATATTCTACTCCTTCGTCATCAATGTCTTTTTCCAGGTAAATAGGGTGTTCTAAATTTACTTTGTACATAATATCCTCATCGTTGGTTACAATTTCTATTGTAACAGTTTCTCCTTCGTGTTGAATGTTTAGAACGTTGGTCATGATTTATAGATTTGTCTTAAAATTTTAATATGAAGATAGCAGACTGTTTTCTCTTTCTAAAAACGATTCAAAGGTTTTATGCTATGATATAAGTTCTAAGTGAAAGCTCATTTTAGAATTGCTGACAAACTGGAGTCAATTTCCATTTAACATCACTTGTCGCATGGGATCCTTTCATAAATAAACACTTCCCGGTCCAGCCATTCAACCTGGTCTTTTGCCTTTATTTTTTTTGTGTAAGTATACTTGTTTTTGCAAATGCTATATGTCTTTTGTATGAGGACCGGCTGCGTATAATCTCTATCGTCTCCCGTCTCCCGTGTAACTATCACCAGCTTTCCTTTTTGTATAGTTTTTTTAGAGAGAATGTGAGCACCGTTAACACTGCTTCCATTGGTGGAGATGTTGAACGTATCGGAAGTAAGTTCGTTGCCTGGGTAAGCGTGTACCAATGAATAAGCTTTAGCCTGGCCAATTTGTTTAATGGTAAGCCTGGCTTTAGTTGTATAGGGCTTCCTAATCATGGTACCGCTGTAATTAAGTGTGCCCCGCCAGCACCCGTTCAAATTATTTAATTCAGCAGTCGAGAGGGTTATATGTTTTTGTGCTGATGCTGAATGAATAGTTACTATCAGCAGCAAGAAATAAAACAGGAACTTACACGTCATAGTACATGGTATTGGTTATAAAGATAGCTGACATAAAAAAGAGGCCTCCGTATTAGGAAGCCTCTTTGTAGTTAAAGTAAGAACAAATTATTCTTTCACTATTTTATCCTGCTTAATAATAGCGCCGTTCTTATCTGTTATCGTTACCAGGTAAACACCTGCTGCAAACTTACCGGTAGATATGTTAGATCCGCCATTGAACGTTTTGTTCAGCATTCTGCGACCAAACATGTCTGTAACCATAAGGGTTACCGGTTCATTATTTCCCCCCATATTAATCTTTAGTTCATTTAGAACCGGGTTAGGATAAATAGAAACTATGGCTGTTTTTGAGGCCTCGGTTTCTCCACGGGTTGCACTACCCAGTTGTACTTTTAATGTATAACAAGTGGTTGAACTGTTGGCTCCCTTAAAGCCCAAAACCTGGGCATAATAAGTGCCGGCTGCTGCATTATAATTAATGGTTTCGTTAGAGGTGCTTCTATTTTTAGAAAAACCTACCTGCGTACCTGCACTGTTCAACAATTTAAGATCATAGTCGGCAGGTAACGTGGTTAAAGTTGCAGTTATAGTTCCTGCGGTAGTAATGACAAATTTATAATTGTCTATATCGCCGCTGGGGCTTATCAGGCCTGTAACATTTGTATTAAACGGAATGGTTGCTGCCCCCGAAATGGTACCATTGGTTGAATTATCCAAACTGCTTTGACAACTGGTAGCGGTGGTTGTAGTTGCGGTAATGGTGTAACAGGTAGCACTGTTAGCGCCAAGGTATCCAACTACTTTAATATAATAGGTGCCGGCTGCCTGGTTGCTAAGCGATATGCTTTCTGTTGCTGTTCCACTCTCACTTAAACCAAGTTGTGTACCTGCGCTGTTATATACATACAGGTCGTAGTCAACACCCAACGGACCCGCAAGACTGTATACAATGTTGCTTGTTCCAGTTGTGGTGATCTTATAATAATCAACGTCAGTTGTGGTGGTTATAGCAGCAGAATTGCTTACCCCTGTTGAAATTGCAGCAGCAGTTGCCAATGTTTCATTTGGTTCGAAGGCGGTAGCACATGTTGATGCGGTAGCAGTTGTAAACTGTGCTGCAGTAAAGGTGCTGGTGCCTGAAGTACATGTGGTGCTTACTCTCCAGTCGTAGGTAGAAGAAGCCGATAAGCCACTAAGTGCAACTGTTGTTGCGGGAGTTGCCGTAGCTGCATTGGTCCATGTGCCAGCCGGGGATAACTTATAATCAACTGCATAGCTTGTTGCCCCGCTTACAGCCGTCCAGCTAACGGTGGCACTATTGGTAGTAATGCCAGATGAAGAAAGGCCACCAGGAGCGTTACATCCTGCAACGCTTGCGGTAGTAAACTGGGCAGCAGTATAAACACTGGATACACCAGAGCAATTTGTTCTAACCTGGTAATCATACACCGATGAAGCAGTGAGGCCGGTTAGAGTTGTTGATGTTGTAGTTGTGGCTGTAGCAACATTGGTCCATGTGCCCGATGAAGACAATTTATAGTCTACATCGTAACTAACAGCTCCACTTACGGTGGCCCAGCTTACAGTTGCACCAGAGGTTGTAATAGCCGAAGCAATTAATCCTGCAGGGGCACCGCAGCCACTGCCTGCGGTAATGGTAAAGTTGGTATTCGATATATCAAAAAAGATGTTGCCCACTGCTTCTACTTTTATTCTTGCTGTTGAAGTGGCAACGTTTGGTATGGTCAGCACTTCAGAGCCATCGTTTGCTGTGCTTGCTGAGAGTACAGTGGGGAACGTTTGGCCTCCATCGGTTGACAACGAAATTTTTACATTGGCACAACTTACCGGCGTGGCTGTGGTACTTGCTACAGCCCAGGTAATGGTTTGCGATGAATTGCCCGGCCATGAAACGGCAGTATTAGGTACAGAAACTGCAAAGGGTCCCGAAGCAGAACTAACGGTAACCACCATGTCTTTAAACTGTGATTGACCAACACTTACCGGGCTGGTAGAACTGTACACGGCATTGTCTCTAACAGTAAGCCGGAAGTTTAAAGTACGGGCTACAGAACTCAATGCTTCAATGTTTGCACCGGCATCGCCACCTGGCAATGGGCCTGTAATAAGCCCCCCGGCCAGTATGGTAGACAATTTCGGAAAATATCTTGTTGGCGAAGTATTAGGCACGAAAGAGAGCCAGTTGGGACCACTTGCTTTGGTTGCACTGGCAACGCTGTTAGCACCGGTTTGTGAAGAAGATGCATTATCATTTTGCTCCCAGCTATAGGTAAGCACATCGCCGGCATTGGCATCAGTAGCAGAACCAGTTAGGGCAAACGGTGTGCTCTTTGGAATGGTATAATTTGTTAATGCTACAACAACCGGGGTAGCATTTGATATGGTTGTAGTTACAGGACAGGTTTTGGTGCCCAGGTTTGTTTGAATTTGGGATATTGATGCCTGGTGATAAGCATCAATGGAATGAGGCGCAACATCCTGGCTGGTGATACCTGCATAACCCATGATCGTAATGCCCGAGCCAATTTCTTTATTTACCCCGGTACCTTCATTATTCATAGAAAAAGTATGGTTGGCTCCCAATTGGTGACCCACTTCATGCACTACATAATCAATATCAAAATTATCTCCCTGGGGTATGGCATCAGCAGGAGATGTAAAGCCACTTCCCTTGGAACCATTGGTACAAATACAGCCAATGCAACCTGCATTGCCACCACCACCGGAGGCGCCAAACAGGTGACCGATATCATAATTTGCCTCGCCAATAACTGAAGTTAAAGTAGTCTGTAATTCGTTGTTCCATGCACCGCCGGCACCCGTGGATGCAGCAGAATATGGATCGCTAGAAGGGTTGTAATAAATGACATTGGTAGAAGCAGCAACCAGGTTGAGATGCAAGGCAAGATCTTTCTCGTATACACCATTACAACGTGTTAGGGTGTTATTGATGGCAGCCAGTACAAGCGAAACCTGGGAGGCGCTGGTAGCACCAAAATAGTTGGAGTATTCCGCCGTAACCGACTGAGCTAAACGCATCGTTTTTAAATCACCACCCGACCTTGCAGCCAATTGTAGCGTACCCATTCTTTCGCTTAGACCGATGGATAGTTTCCGGTCTTCTGTGGTACAGTTCCAGGGTAACTTTCCTTTTTCCCTGTGTGCTTTATAAACCGAATAGATTGTATGGTCTTTGGAATAAGGCTCTATAAATTCATCATCTGCACCGCTTCTAAACACCATTGACTGAACACCCTGCGGAGAGATGCTGAGTTTAAGTGTGGCAGACCTATCGGTGATGCCCTTTCCTGAAAAAGATCTGATCTCAGGAAACCGGGCTTGCAGGGCGGGCTCAAAATTAGATGCTTCAAATACTTCAAATGCTTCTAAGCCACCAGCAGCATTGGGTACTGTAATAATGGTAGATCTTTTTGCAGGCTGGTTGTCTACTACTGAAAGCAATACCTTTTGAAAGGGATCAAGGTTCAGCCTGAATAATTTTATGTCAGTTGGGTAGGTTTGCCGGTTAACTGATTTATCGGTGATGATGCTGGTGCGGCTTTGAGGATTTGCAGACCAAAAATTGTTTTGCGAAAAGCCAGCCAAACACATCATAACCATCAATGTGGTAAGGAATAATATTTTTTTCACGTTGAGGTTGGGATTAAAAAGTTAAAGAAAGTGTAAGATTAAATATAGCGAAACCACAAGTAAGGAGGGGAGTAAAATTCTATCGAAGAAGTATTTAATCTCTTTTTAATTATTGGCTATTGCAGATTAACGAGTTAGTTTTTTTGCAATTATAGAAGAAGCTAAATTGAAGGCCCAGATTAACATTTTTATTCTCTTCTTTCCTTTTACTTTGCCGCATTAAAAAATCTTCATGAATAAAAATTTATTAGTTGGCTTTAACGTTGTGCTGTTAATACTTGTAGGAGTACTGTTTTATCTCCACTTTTCAACTACGCCTGCCAAGTCTGTTAGCTCAACTACCAGCAACAATATTGCGGCTGTTACTCCTGGTTCTTTTACCATTGCTTATTTTGAAATGGACTCTATCGAAAATAATTATGAGTACCTAAAGGATGTCAGAAACGAATTGAAAGCAAAAGAGCAACAACTGACGAGCCAGTTAAATGCAATGAAGAAAAGCTATTTAGATAAAGTAAATAAATTTCAACAGGAAGCGCAAAGCATGTCGCAGGAAAAGCAGGGTGCTATGCAACAGGATTTGATGCAGGAACAAAAAGTTATTCAAAATAAAGAACAGGCAATGGGTAGTGAATTACAAGATGCCAGCTTTAAAAAAATGCAGGATGTAAATAAGAAGATAGAAGACTATTTAAAAGAATTTAATAAAGACAAAGGCTATTCATACATCCTGGCTCACCAACCGGGTACTATCTATTATAAAGATGTTCGTTACGATATTACCAGCCCTGTTTTGGCAGGTCTGAATGCATCATACAAGAAAAAAAATTAAGCAATATCAATCTTAGGCTAAGCGTAAATGCAGAATCTGAAATTGCTTTCATTAGTGATTTAAAAGACAACCAGGTAATCTTATTTTGTTAGGCGTTTTCAGTATTTGGCCTTTCAATCATTTGCTTATCTTCATCCCGTCACGCCGCTGGTGCTGACGGGATTTTTAAATTTATATAATGGATAGTCAACCAACTGCTGCGTTTAAACCAACCTTAGGATTATTAGATGCTACCATGATAGTAGCAGGTAGTATGATAGGCTCCGGAATCTTTATTGTTAGTGCCGATATTACCCGAAATGTGGGCAGTGCCGGCTGGCTGATTGTTGTCTGGATTATCACCGGGTTTATGACCCTTACTGCAGCTTTAAGTTATGGCGAGTTGAGCGCTATGTACCCAAAGGCAGGTGGCCAATATGTATATTTAAAAGAAGCTTACAATCCACTCATTGGTTTTTTATACGGCTGGAGTTTTTTCTCGGTTATTCAAACGGCTACCATTGCAGCAGTAGGAGTAGCTTTTGCAAAATTTACCGCTTACCTCATTCCGCAGTTTAGCGAAGACCTGGTGGCCGTTAACCTGGGTTTTATAAAAATATCCCCTGCTCAATTGCTATCCATTGTCATCATCGTATTACTTACTTACATCAATACCCGTGGCGTTAAAGGCGGCAAAGCCATTCAAACTACGTTTACCTTAACCAAACTTTTAAGCCTGTTTGGACTCATCATTTTTGGTTTGCTATTGGCCAAAGGCGATGTGTGGCATGCCAACTGGAGCAACGCCTGGAACCTGCAAAGCGTAAAGCCGGATGGCACGTTTGGAAGTTACACACTTGCCGCCGCCTATGGAGCCATTGCAGCCGCCATGGTAGGTTCCATATTTAGCAGCGATGCCTGGAATAATGTAACCTTTATAGCAGGTGAAATTAAAAATCCACAGCGCAACATAGGTCTCAGCCTTTTTTTAGGAACGTTTATCGTAACACTTATTTATGTAGCCGCAAACATCATGTATACGGCCGTGTTACCGTTGAACGATATCGCTCATGCTACAAAAGATCGTGTGGCTGTGGCTGCATCAATCCAAATATTTGGTAATGTAGGTACCATTGTTATAGCCCTTATGATTATGGTTAGCACCTTTGGTTGTAACAACGGATTAATACTGGCTGGTGCAAGGGTGTATTATACTATGGCAAAAGACGGTTTGTTCTTTAAATCAGTAGGTAAATTAAACAAGCATTCGGTACCGGCTTATGCCCTTTGGATACAGTGCATTTTTGCCTGTGCCTGGAGCCTGAGTGGGAAGTATGGCGACCTCCTGGATATGATATCTTTTGTAGTAGTTGTGTTTTATATGCTTACAATAGCTGGCATCTTTATTCTTCGTACAAAAAAGCCCGGAGCAAACAGACCATATAAAGCAATTGGTTATCCTTTGTTACCCCTGCTGTATATACTAATGGGTCTTGCCTTTTGTACGCTTCTTATTATTTACAAACCAAAGTTTACATGGCCCGGGGCTATCATAACTTTGCTGGGTATTCCTCTGTACTACATAGCTGTTGCCAGCAATAAAAAAGCACCTATTCAAGAAACTGAAGAGACATAATGCAGCAGGGAGATATAGACCAATTATTTAATAAAATTGCTGACTTAAAAGTGGGCGTAGTGGGCGATGTTATGCTTGATACCTATTGGTGGGGTAAAGTTGACCGTATTTCACCCGAAGCACCGGTACCCATTGTGGCTTTAAAAAATAAAGAATATCGTATAGGTGGTGCCGGAAACGTTGCACTAAACCTTGTAGCCCTGCAGGCCAAGACAACGCTTTTTAGTATTGTTGGTGATGACAGGGATGCGGATGTTTTAATTGACCTGTTGAACCAGAACCATATTAACACCGGGTACCTGGTACGAAGTGCCAAAAGAATTACTACCAACAAAACAAGGGTGATGAGTAGAAACCAGCAGATGATGCGGCTCGACTCCGAAATTACAAGTGACATATTAGCTATAGAAGCTAAAGAGATGCTGGATTATTTTGAGCATTATGTACTTACCGAAAAGCCTGATGTGGTAATTTTTGAAGATTATAATAAAGGTGTTTTATCCCAGGCCGTTATTGAGAAATTGATAAGTATCTGTTCCAGCAGTGGTATCATTACCTCGGTAGATCCCAAGAAGAAAAACTTTTTTGCTTACAAGGGTGTTACCATTTTTAAACCAAATCTCAAGGAGGTTTACGAAGGTTTAAACATATCAGCAGATACCATTGATCTATCGTTTCTGGAGACTATTCATCAATCATTGTTTGAAAGATTGAACCACAAAATTTCCCTGATTACTTTATCCGAAAAAGGGATGTTTTATCAGGAGGCCAACCATGCAGAGCTGATACCATCGCACATACGAAACATAGCCGATGTAAGTGGGGCAGGCGATACCGTTATAGCCGTTGCATCCCTCGTTTACGCACAAACAAAAAACATACATCTTGCGGCAGGCATTGCCAACATTGCCGGTGGCCTTGTTTGCGAAGAGGTAGGTAC
>JBBQVY010000115.1:0-15243 GCA_038211085.1 Chitinophagales bacterium
AACTCTCCCTCTACAACGCTGCTTTAATTTTCGGCTCCAACATCATAGCCCACTTTGCATATTCTAATCCTGAAGGATGTAAGCCATCACTCGCCACCAATGCATTATTAGTAGCAGCATCTCTTGATCCCGGAGTTATATCTGTGTAGGAAATTTTTCTTTGCTCAGTTACGTCTTTATTGATTGAATTGAACCAATCAATTTCTTTACTTACCTGCGGTTTTTGAGCTTGCGGTACAAAGGGAGTAGCACTGTAATCGGGTATGGAAACTACAAAAACCCTCGAGGGCCGGTTGCCGGAAAGTTGAATTGATTTTTCAAGCAAAGCTGTAAATCTTTGGCGATAACCTGTGGTGTCCCTCATTTGGTATTGATCATTTACACCAATCAATAAACTAACAATATCATAAGGTGGCGTGAGGCTGGTAGCATTGATGGCATTCATAAGGTTGGTGGTTGTCCAGCCAGTAGTAGCAATATAAAGTGGAGCACTCACCTTAATATTATCCTTTGCCAGTAATGCTACAGTTTGAGCAGGAAAGCGATCATTGGTACTTACGCTCTGACCAATAGTATACGAATCTCCCAGGGCCAGGTAGGTATAAGTTTTTGTAGATATGGTTGTATCGGCAGGGGGTATCACGACAGAAATTGTTGGAAAGGTAGTAACAGGGTTAACTATCGGCTCATCTTTTCCGCAACCGAAAAAAAACACCGTTGCCAGCAAAATGGCAACAGTTATTCTTAATAATTTCATTCTTTTCATGCGTTAGCTGTAACTAAATACGTGCCGCAGCAGTAAAATGTTTTAATGCCATTAAAAAGATCAAACCTTACTTTTGTAAACCTTTTTTTAACATCTAAAGCAAAATTGAAATGGCAGAAAAAATAAAAGTAGCTAACCCCGTTGTAGAATTAGACGGTGATGAAATGACCCGGATCATCTGGAAGTTTATTAAAGACAAATTGATTTTACCCTATATAGATGTTGATATTAAATACTACGATCTTGGCATTGAATACCGCGATGAAACCAACGACCAGGTAACTATAGACGCTGCTAATGCTATCAAAGAATATGGAGTGGGCATTAAGTGTGCTACCATTACGCCTGATGAACAAAGAGTGGAAGAATTTGGATTGAAGCAAATGTGGAAGTCGCCTAATGGAACCATTCGTAACATTCTTGATGGAACTGTTTTTCGTGAGCCCATTGTAATGAGCAATGTACCCCGCCTGGTACCTAACTGGACGGCTCCTATATGCATAGGTCGACATGCATTTGGCGATCAATACCGTGCAACGGATTTTGTTACCAAAGGCAAAGGCAAACTCACCATAAAGTTCGAAGGCGAAGATGGCACCACACAGGAGTTTGAAGTATACAATTTTAAAGGCGACGGCGTGGCACTTGCTATGTACAATACCGACGAAAGCATTAAGGGTTTTGCACGTTCATGCTTTAACCAGTCGCTGATGAAAGGCTGGCCATTATATCTCTCTACAAAAAATACCATTCTTAAAAAATACGATGGTCGCTTTAAAGATATTTTTGAAGAGATCTACCAACAAGAGTTCAAAACAAAATTTGATGAGGCAGGTCTTACTTATGAGCATCGCCTGATTGATGACATGGTGGCGAGTGCCTTAAAGTGGCATGGCAATTTTGTTTGGGCTTGTAAAAATTATGATGGTGATGTACAAAGCGATACCGTGGCCCAGGGCTTTGGTTCATTGGGATTAATGACCTCAACTTTGGTTACACCTGATGGAACAGTTATGGAGGCCGAGGCAGCACATGGTACGGTTACCCGCCACTACCGCGAACACCAGAAGGGCAGACCAACTTCAACCAATCCTATTGCTTCCATTTTTGCCTGGACAAGAGGTTTGGAATTCAGGGGACGTTTGGATAACAACCAACCATTGATTGATTTTTGTCATGCCCTGGAGCAGGTTTGTATTGAAACTGTTGAGAGTGGTAAGATGACAAAGGATCTTGCCATTACTGTTAAACCTAAAGTAGAGCATGGTACCGATTACCTGTATACCGAAGAGTTTTTAGATGCCATAGATGCCAACCTGAAAGCTAAATTGGGTTAATCAATTCAAGTGATAATGTTACAAATGCCGGGACCTGTTCCCGGCATTTTTGATAAGGAATTTTTTGTCCCGGCTGACAAAATCCAGGCAACATAGTTGCGTCGCCCTCTTGTACTTTTTTAGCTAGTTCAGCCATTATTTTTTCAGCTTCTGTTTGTCACATACGCAATCATTATCTTTCTTCCATGAAATATATGCTAACCTTCTTGCTGGTATTTAACCTTCATTCCTTAATGGCCCAACCTGTAAAAAAACATGGAGCGCTACATGTTGAAGGAACGTATTTGAAAGACAAAAACAATGAGCCAGTTGTGCTGCGGGGAATGAGCTTTGGATGGCACAATTTCTGGCCCCGGTTTTACAATGCTGGTGCAGTTAAAGAGCTTGCAAAAGAGTGGTATTGCTCTGTGGTGCGAGCCGCCATGGGTGTTGAACCCACCAATGGATATAAACAAAAACCTGCAGAGTCAAAAGCCCTTGTTGAGGCTGTGGTGGATGCTGCTATCAAACAAGGCATTTACGTTATCATAGACTGGCACAGCCATAACATTAACCTTGCTGAGTCAAAACAATTCTTTGCTGAGATGGCGACGAAGTATGGTAAATACCCAAATGTTATTTACGAAATTTTTAATGAGCCCGACAAAGAAAGCTGGAATGAAGTAAAGCAATATTCACAAGAACTTATATCAACTATTCGAGCCATTGACCCCGACAACGTTATTTTGGTAGGCAACCCTCACTGGGACCAGGACATTAACCTTGTGGCCGACGATCCTATAAAAGATGCCACCAACATTATGTATACGGTTCATTTTTATGCTGCTACCCACAAACAAAATTTAAGGGACAAAAGTGAATATGCCCTTAAGAAAAACATCCCCATTTTTATTTCGGAATCAGCGGGCATGGAAGCCACGGGTGATGGTCCGCTGAACGAGGCCGAGTGGAGCACCTGGATTGAATGGGCTGAGAAAAATAAAATTAGCTGGGTCACCTGGTCTGTCTCCGACAAAAATGAAACTTGTTCGGTGCTGTTACCATCAGCAAATGCGCAGGGCAAATGGAAGCTCAAAGACTTAAAAGAGTCCGGCATAAAAAGTAAAGCACTCCTTAAAAAATACGCGGTCAAATAATTCTCGAAATTTGTGGTTACCTATAAGGGTAAAGTGTTTTTTAGTAAAAAATTAAAATTCATACTTATCTTTTTATTTGCCAGTCTATAGCTTATTAGTATGGTTTGGCAGGTAGAGAAAATGGTGCATTGATTATAAGGGTGCATCCCAAATTTTCGCACCTCCATGGGGACCCGTTGGCGGTCAGGCGACCTCCAACGGCCTGCTGCGCTGCTGTTGGTCGCCTGACCAACAGCGGCAAATATATATACACCATCTTCAACTAATTTATTTGCAACGGTTTGTGTCTACTGCATTTGTTGCGTCTTAAGCAGGGAGAATTTGGAATTCAACCTTCTCTGCTGTGTAAATTCCAAATGGTCGCATTCCACAAGGCATTCCTCTGAAACGCTAAACTACTTCCACTATAAATACTACCCACGAAACGTTCCTTCAGAACGACTGGTGGCGTAGAAAATAAACACCAGGGCTTTTTTCGTTCTGTAGGAAACGATTGGTGCTGGGTGCTACAATTATATCTACACCGCTTTCAACTGCTTCATTTTTAGCTTGTGTATACTGCTTTTGTTGCGCTCAGAGCAGGAGGATTTGGGATGCACCCTGATCATAATTATTTAATTGACTGCTTTATGAAAAAATTAAATTGCCTGCTACTGGATTGCCTCCGGCGCTAATTCAGGCGATTTAAACTGGACCGAAGTGCTGATGAAAAACATTTCTTTAAACATGATGGAAGGAATAGGCCTTCATCATTATGCGGTTATAGATTGGAATAAAAAAGGTTCGGCCACCGAATATAACGAAGAGCAATATTTTACTACCCTGAAACGTGCTTTGTGCATGGACGAATTGGTTACCAAAAACGAAGCAATACTAGACAAATACGATCCTAACAAAAAATTTGATTGATAGTGGATGAATGGGGAGGATGGTACGACGTTGAATCCGGAACGAACCCGGGATTTTTGTATCAACAAAACACCATGAGAGATGCTATACTTGCAGCTTCTACGCTCAACATCTTTAACAACCACTCTGAGAGAGTAAGAATGGCCAACCTTGCACAGGCCATAAATGTGTTGCAATCTGTTATTCTAACACAGGAAGAAAAAATGATCTTAACTCCCACCTACCACGTAATGGAAATGTACAATGTGCACCAGGATGCTACTTTCATTCCCTTAAAAGTAAAGACGGAAGACTATGAATTTGGCAAAGATAAATTACCCGCAATCAGCCTCTGCCTAAAGAGACAGTGTTGGAAATGTGCATATTTCTATGGCTAATATCGATATGAATAAACACCAGGAAGTTTCCATTGATTTGTCTGACTATCAACTCAACTCCGTTAAAGGAAGAATACTTACTTCGGCTAAAGTGCAGGATCGTAATACGTTTGAAAATCCAAATAAAATAAAGCCTGCTGCCTTTACTGGTGCCGGCATTTCTGGTAATACTTTAAAGGTTACCATTCCCCCGTTTTCAGTGATAGTTTTCGAATTAAAATAATTGATACACCTGTCATTTTTCAATCCCCATTGCAGCCTCTAATGGGCATTGTTCTTTAGTGTACTTTTTTGAGGGCAGTCATTTATATTTGCAATCCAAAAAACGACCTGTTATGAAAGTTATGAAGTTTGGTGGCACCAGCGTTGGTAAGCCTGAAAGAATGCATGGTGTAGCAAAACTGATAACCCGTGATAACGAACCAAAGATTGTTGTATTAAGTGCCCTTAGTGGTACTACCAATTTCCTGGTTTCGATAAGCGAGGGCCTTGCTAATAATGAACGTAGCGATGCAAAACAAAAGATTGATCAGTTAGAGGCCCATTACATGGAATTTGTTGATGAACTTTTGACAACTGATGCTGCAAAAGAAAAAGCAAAGAAGCTACTAGCCGAGCATTTTGAGTTTTTAAATATCATTTTAAAAATATCATATAGTGAGGCGCTGAATAAAGATATTCTTGCCCAGGGAGAATTAATGAGCACCCGCTTATTCTCAGTTTACCTGGATGAAAAAGGCATAGACCACGTGTTGTTACCTGCACTTGAATTTATGCAGATTGATGCTTACGAAGAACCACAGATCGGCAATATTAAAGTAAAGCTGAGCCAGCTAATAAATGCCAACCCCGGTAAATCATTGTTTATTACACAGGGTTATATTAGCCGCAACAGTAAAGGTGAAGTTGACAATTTAAAGAGGGGAGGAAGCGACTACAGCGCTTCGCTTATAGCAGCAGCCATTAACGCAAGTGTGTGCGAAATATGGACAGATATTGACGGCATGCATAACAATGATCCGAGGGTGGTTGACAAAACATTACCCATAGAACAATTGAGCTTTGATGAGGCTGCTGAACTGGCTTACTTCGGCGCTAAAATTTTGCACCCTGCTTCTATATGGCCTGCCCAGCATTTTAATATTCCTGTTAAGTTGCTCAACACTATGGACCCCGAAGCAAGGGGAACTATTATTTTACAGGAGGCAGGCAGCGTAGGTATTAAAGCAATGGCTGCAAAAGATGGTATTGTAGCCATAAAAATTAAGAGCAGTCGCATGTTATTGGCCTATGGTTTCCTTAGAAAAATATTTGAAGTTTTTGAAAAGTATCGTACTTCAATTGATATGATTACTACCTCGGAAGTTGCGGTTTCTTTAACTATAGATAGCAAGCAATTTTTGCCCGAGATTTTAAAAGAACTGGAAGCATTTGGAAGCGTTGAAATAGATGATAATCAAACCATCGTTTCTATAGTAGGGAACGAAATAGCCAAAACTCCTGATGTAATGAAATTGCTGTTTGATTCAATCAGCGACATTCCCGTGAGGATGGTGAGTTATGGTGGAAGCAAGCATAATATTTCTTTACTTATTCCTGCAGAATTTAAAGTAAAAACTTTGCAACAATTAAATAAAGGTGTGTTTGGTTTGTAACTTAAAAGTGAATCTTAATCATCCCCGGCAATCACATTGCCGGGGATTTTTTTGCACCAAAGATTACTTTAAGTTAACCTTGCCAGGTATTGATCATGATCATCTGTAAATAATATTTCTGTATTCCACCCTGCTGCCGCAGCAATTTTTTTAAGCGTTTTCAGGTCTACATACAACCAGGTAAACCACGCTGTTTTTTGCCGTTTGTATTCATACCTAAAATCTATCATCCCATAATATTTATTAATGGGGCGTATGGCATTTTTATAGAGGTACGCCACATTGGAACTATCAAAAATTAATTGACCCTTGGGTGATAAGAGCGTTTTTGCATGCTCAAAAAATATAGAAAGACCAGCCAGGTTAGCCGTTAAGCCAATGCCATTCATCATCAGTAAAAGCGTATCGAATGTTTGCCCTGTGAAAGTATTTATATCGGCTGTTATGATATTATTTACTCCCCTCGCTTTCATAACCTCGCTGGCAAGCGACGATATTTCAAGGGCAGTTACATGGTGTTTATGTTGCTGCAGGTATAGTGCATGGCTGCCTGCTCCAGCCCCTATATCCAGTATACTTCCTTTACAAAGTTCAAGTGCTTTTAGCTCCAGCAGAGGCATATCTTCTTCATCTCTAAAATAGGTTTCAACCGGCATAGTATCAGGTAAACCAAATTTGTTATGGATATATAATTTAGAAGGAGAGAGGCGATAGTGAAAATCGTAAATAGCCTGCCCCAGCACATCTTTCATACCTGAATATTGTTGCGGGCAAAGATAAGTTAAGCAGAAAGCTAAGCATGTACTGGCTAAAACTAATTAAGAAGCGTTTAGATGATCAACATGGCATCACCATAAGTAAAGAAATGATACTTGTCTTTAATAGCTTTTTTGTAAGCTTCCATGGCCAGGTCGTAACCTGCAAAGGCGCAGGCCATGATTAATAAACTGGTTTTGGGCAGATGGAAATTAGTGACAAGACTATTGGCAATATTAAAATTATAAGGGGGATGAATAAAAGTGTTGGTCCATTCTTCGTTGGGCTTTAGCAATTGATCTGAACTGAAAGTACTTTCAAGAGCCCTGAGTGTGGTAGTACCAATACTGCACACACGCCTGTTATTTTCTTTAGCCTTGTTTACTATTGAGCAGGCAGTAACATCAACATTATAATATTCTGCATCCATTTTATGCTTGCTCAAATCTTCTACTTCAATTTGCCTGAATGTTCCCAGGCCGGTGTGTAAAGTAACTTCTGCAAATCGAATTCCTTTTATTTCACAGCGTTTAATAAGCTCTTTGCTAAAGTGCATTCCTGCTGTAGGGGCTGCAACTGCACCTTCGTGTTTGGCATAAACGGTCTGGTATCTTTCCCGGTCTTCTTCGTCGGGTTTGCGCTTAATATATTTGGGTAATGGTGTTTCGCCTAATGCCTGTAACTGGGCTTTAAAATCAGATTCCAGTCCATCCCATATAAACTTGATGGTTCTTCCACGGCTGGTAGTGTTATCAATTACCTCAGCAACCAGCTCATCCGCATCTCCAAAGTATAATTTGTTGCCTACCCTTATTTTACGTGCCGGGTCAACAACCACATCCCATAAGCGGTTAGGGCCACTTAATTCGCGAAGCAAAAAAACTTCTATAGTAGCACCGGTTCTTTCTTTACGGCCATACATTCGGGCCGGAAAAACCTTGGTGTTATTCACCACAAAAACATCTTTATCATCAAAATAATCTATGATGTCGCGAAAATGTTTGTTCTCCATCTGACCCGTTTTACGATGTACCACCATCAAACGGCTATCCTCTCTTTTTTTGGCTGGATGTTGGGCAATAAGATTTAGCGGAAGGTCAAATTTGAACTGAGATAATTTCATGGGAATTTTTAACAGGTTAGTGCAGGCTTCAGATTTGTAGAATTACAAAACCGTAAACCTGTTTAATAGCAATCAAATCATGTTTAATTAGTTAGAAAAAAATGCAGGTTGCGTTATTTAAAATTTCAGTCTTTTTGGCTTCAAAAGTTACATCACAAAATTTGAATTGCAATTAAAAAATACAGGATACACTTAGTTTTAAAATCTTTTATGGGCGTAGGAAAATGAAGACTCTCAGTAAGAAAAAATTGTGAAGAGGTGGATACAAAAAAATAGGTGAGAGGTTAAGAAAACCCAATGTCATTAACTTAGGGTATACCTCATCCAGAGTAATTAATTTTTGGTTCCCAAAAAAGTTCTTTGAAAGATGACAGAGCAGAAAGCGTCTAATTTCGAAACGTCCATTTGCCAAAAATCGAACTTTTACCAGCCCGTAAACCAGCCAGCAAAAGTTTCCCCGCCTTTTCAAGGAGGGGACAGAATGTTTTTATAACTTGTTATAAAAATATTCAGGGGTGGTAAAACCGCGGTACATAAAAAAATGTCATCAACAACAAACCCGAATTAAAACCTCTCCGAAAACAACTCCGTAACTACAGCACCTCCGCCGAGGCCGTCCTCTGGACACATCTTCAAAAGAACCAACTGCAAAACCGCAAATTTCGTCGTCAACATAGCATCGGAAGTTTTATTGCTGACTTCTATTGCCCTTCTGAAAAATTAGTAATTGAGTTGGATGGTGAAGATCATTTTTGGGATATAGGCATTAAGAAAGATCGTGTCAAAGAAAATTATCTAAAAAGTACAGGAATAAAAGTGATCCGCTTCGAAAACAAGTGGGTGTATGAAGATATCGCCTGGGTATTAGAAAAAATTAAAGCGGCGTTTAACCACCCCTGATTTTGTGCGTAGCATAAAATCGGTCCCCTCCTTGAAAAAGAGGGGAAACTTCACAAATTGTTTACAAATGTGTCATTGTAAACTTGTTTCAGGATCTCATGGAAAGTATCAGGTAAGATACAGGGGATGCTGAAATAAATTCAGCATGACAGCTCGTTTTAAATGAATCACACTTCTTAAGTTAATGACGATTATGCAACCAAACCTTTGGGAATTGAGGCTATCAATTGCTGCGTATACACAGACCGTGGATGCTTATAAATCTGCTCACTGTCACCCGTTTCAACAATAACCCCTTTGTTCATAACCATAATACGGTCGCTGATGTAACGTACTACAGATAAATCGTGTGAAATAAATATGGCTGTAAAACCAAATTCTTTTTTAAGATCGTTCAACAAATTAAGTACCTGGGCCTGTACACTTACATCTAAGGCAGAAACACTTTCGTCGCATATAATAAACGAAGGTTGAAGCGCCAGTGCTCTTGCAATTACAATCCTCTGGCGTTGGCCGCCACTAAACTCGTGTGGATATCGATTATAGTGTTCCGGTTTTAAACTCACTTTTTCCAGCAAGTCCATCACCCGCTCTTTTCTTTCTTTTAAGGAGGAGCCAATGCGGTGCACTGTTAAAGGCTCAGTAATTGCTTTGCCAATGGTTATGCGGGGATTTAAAGATGAGTAGGGATCCTGGAAAATGATCTGCATATCTTTTCGTAATGCTTGTAAAGTTTTTTTGTCGGCATGCAATAGGTCAGTGTCTTTAAAAAACACTTTTCCGCCGGTAGGTTGTATCAAACGCAACAGCGCTCTTCCCAAAGTAGTTTTACCACAACCAGATTCGCCTACAAGCCCTAAAGTCTCACCTTCAATAACATTAAAACTTACATCATTCACTGCCTTAGTAAATTCAAGTGTCTTACCTAAAAAAGTTTTCCTGGCAGCAAACCAAACCTCCAGATTTTCTACCCTTACCAAGATTTTTCCTTCTTCGGTAATTGGTTTTTTTAAAGGGAGTATTTCATTATAATTTATATCCTTTTCAATTCCTCTTTCGATTGATGTTTTCTCTTTGCTGCGATCTATCTCCCGGATGGTGCCATGCTCATCCGTTACCATAAAATCACTTACAACGGGCAGTCGTTCTTCTTTACTATGTAAAAGTGGCCGGCAAGCCAGAAGTGCTTTTGTATAAGGGTGTTTGGGTTGATGATAGATGTCTTTTGCCTCGCCTTGCTCAACTATTTTTCCTTTGTACATTACTACAACGCGGTCAGCTATTTCTGCTACCACATTTAAATCATGGGTGATAAAAATCACTCCCATGTTTTGTTGAGTCTGCAGTTCCTTAATTAAACTTAAAATAGTTTTTTGCACTGTTACGTCAAGCGCCGTGGTAGGCTCGTCGCAAATTAGTAAAGAGGGGTTACAACTGATGGCCATAGCAATCATAACCCGTTGTTTTTGCCCGCCACTTAACTGGTGCGGAAAGCGGTTGAACATTGCCGCAGGCGAGGGAAGTTTTACCTGCTCAAATAATTGGAGCGTTCTTTTTTTTGCTTCAGCCTTACTTATGTTTTCGTGAAGCAAGACGGCTTCCATTACCTGGTTGCCGCAGGTAAAAACAGGGTTGAGCGAGGTCATGGGTTCCTGGAAGATCATGGCAATCTCCTTACCCCTTATTTTTCTTAACGTATCATCTGCGGCATTTAGTAAGTCAATTGTCTCCCCGCTTTGGCGTGTAAAAAGAATTTCGCCGGAGGCGTAGTTGGTAACACCTTTTGGTAGTAATTGTAAAATAGAAAGTGCTGTAACAGATTTACCTGATCCCGATTCACCTACAACTGCTACCAGTTCGCCCCTGTTTACTTTTATGCTTACATTGTCTGTGGCAGCAGTAACATGCCCGTCGTTCGTAAAGGTTACAGATAAATTATTAATGGATAAAAGCGTTTCCTGCATCCCGCTAATTTAAAACTTAAGATGCCTGACGGTAAGGCTGCCGTTGATGAGTTGCTTAAGTGAGTCTATGCCTATGCGCAGGTGGTTGTCAACATAAGAATTGGTAACCAAAACATCGCTGGCTTCAGTTTTTACTCCCTCCGGCACCATTGGCTGGTCGCTTACCAACAGCAACGCACCAGTAGGAGTTTTATTGTAAAAACCTACGGAGAATATAGTAGCGGTTTCCATGTCAATAGCATAAGCCCGTATTTTTTGCAGGTAAGCTTTAAACTCTTCATCATGCTCCCAAACACGACGGTTGGTAGTGTATACCGTTCCGGTCCAGTAGTCAACTTCATAATCGCGTATGGTTGTTGAAATGGCTTTTTGCAGCGCAAACGAAGGCATGGCTGGCACCTCCGGTGGAAAATAGTCGTTCGAGGTTCCTTCGCCTCTTATTGCTGCTATGGGCAATATAAGATCACCAATTTTATTGCGTTTTTTTAAGCCTCCACACTTACCTAAAAACAAGACTGCCTTGGGGTCTATAGCCGTTAACAGGTCCATTACTGTAGCTGCTCCCGGACTGCCCATTCCAAAATTTATGATAGTAATTCCATTTGCTGTAGCACATTGCATGGGCCGGTCTGTACCAGCAATTTCAACATTGTGCATTTGGGCAAACATGGTAACATAATTGCTAAAGTTGGTAAGTAAAATATATTCTCCAAAGTTGGAAAGCTTTTCTCCGGTGTATCGCGGTAACCAGTTCTTTACTATTTCATCTTTTGTTTTCATCTATAAGTATTAATATTTATCATAAAAATTTGCCGCAGGTATATTGAGTAAATTTAGCAAATACTTTCGTTTAATGATTGACATTCAATTTCCTGGCCTTCCTTTTAAAATTAAAAAACTCAACAACCGCGATTTCGTATTTGATGTGTTTAGAAAGCAGTGGATAGTACTAACCCCTGAAGAGTGGGTTAGACAAAATTTTCTGCAGTACCTGGTAGAGATAAAAAAATATCCCGCTTCTTTAATCGCAGTGGAAAGGGAAATTTTAGTAGGCGAGTTAAGAAAGCGGTTTGATATTGTTGTGTTTAAAGATGCCAAACCCTGGATGGTGGTTGAATGCAAAGAATTAAAAGTTGCCCTGAGTGAAGCAGTCATTAGCCAAATTTTAAATTATAACATTAATCTTCAGGTTGATTACCTGGTAGTAACAAATGGCAACCAAACTTTTGGTATACGTGCACAGGGTAACACGCATAAATGGCTGGAGAACCTGCCTGAATTTTTGTAAGAATGAAAGCTTGTTTCTTTACTTAATGCCAAAGTGGACACAAACATTGCGGCAAATTTTTATCGGCATATCAAAGCGATTTCATCCTTCAAGCCCAAAAAAAATCCCCGGCAAGGGTAGCCGGGGATTGAAACTATAATTGATTTGGACTCTAAGGAAAAATCCCCAATTCAGCATAGCTGGTAGCAACTTTATTAATTGCTAAAATATAGGCTGCAGTACGCATATCAGGTATAGCCGGGTTGCTTAACCAAATATCCATGATCTCACGTGTTGCAGTAATCATCGTCTCTTCAAGACCACTATGCACCAGGTCTATCTCGTCAGCACCATGCTCTATAAAAGTTTTCTCTGCTTCGTTTACTTTTTTGCCCGTAAGTTCTTCTATAGTTCCTAAAATGTGCTTGTTCATGTTCTCACTAAAGCGTTTGCCCAAACGACCATAACGCACATGGCTCAGGTTCTTTAACCACTCAAAATAACTTACCGTAACGCCGCCAGCATTCAGGTACATGTCGGGCACCACCAATACATTTTTATTGCTAAGTATGTTATCCGCTTCAGGTGTAAGTGGACCGTTAGCGGCTTCGCCGATAATTTTAGCTTTTACCCTTGGAGCATTATTCCCATTAATAACGTTTTCTAATGCAGCAGGTATCAATATATCACAAGGCAATTCCAGCGCATCATTCGTGTTTGATAAATTTTCAGCACCAGGAAAATGCAGGATAGAACCTGTCTTTTTTCTATGCTGAAAAACTTCTTCTTCGTTTAAACCTTCTTTATTGTAAATGGCACCTTCCCACTCTGCTATTGCTACCACTTTAGCGCCGGCTTCTCTAAAAAATTTGGCGCTGTGGTAACCCACATTTCCTAATCCCTGAACCACGACTGTTTTACCTGGAACACCAATGGATAATCCTAGTTTTTCCATAACTGCAGGCATGTTGCAGACTTCGCGAATGCCATAAAATACACCCAATCCCGTTGCTTCTTTTCTGCCTCTAACTCCGCCTTGCGAAACCGGTTTGCCGGTAACGCATCCTGCTGCATCCACTTCTCCCGGCTTCATAGCAACATAGGTATCTAAAATCCACGCCATTTCTCTTTCACCTGTTCCATAGTCCGGAGCCGGTACATCAGTACCAGGACCAATAAAATTTTTCTTTACCAGTTCTGATGTATAGCGGCGGGTTATTTTTTCGAGGTCGAATACCGAGTATTTTTTTGGATCTATCTTAATACCGCCTTTAGCGCCACCAAAGGGTACGTTTACAATTGCGCATTTGTAAGTCATAAGTGCTGCCAGTGCCATCACTTCGTCCTGGTTAACTTCCATACTAAAACGGATACCTCCTTTGCAAGGTGTTTTGTGATGACTGTGTTGAACACGGTAAGCTTCTATAACTTCAATGTTATCACCGATACGTACAGGGAACTTCATTTTGTAAACACTGTTGCACACTTTTATCTGTTCTAAAATTCCGGGATCCCAATTGGTAAACTTAGCTGCCTTATCAAAGCTCTTAATTACGCTGTCGAAAAAGCTGTAATTCTGATCTGTCATTTTTTAAATTTTTGGTTTGTAATCGGTAGAAGGTTTAAACTGAATATTGAAAGATATCTCTGAAGAAAATCCAACTTAAGTCAGCGACATTTTCGATGGATGCTACCAGGAAACATTTACACTATCAGGCAGCTCATCAGTTTTCTTTTTCCAGTCTTGAAATTTTCTTATCCAGCCTAACTACATAAAAAATGAGGCCAGCTAATATGGTAACCACTACCGCCATCACAACATAAATTTTATCGTTACTAACCATAAAACCTTTGTCGGCAACCCTATCCGCTGCGGCAGTTTGAGCAAGTGTTGAAGTAGTAATAAAAAGAAGAGATAGAGCGGTTAGTAAAAAATTCCGTTTATGCATTTGCTAATTTTTTTTCTTTGATCAATGATAGCCTGATCTTTAAAGTAGTGATCCAAACTGCCAGGAGAGTCCATCCAATTACTGCTGGCCAAAAAACCATTCGCATGGTTGGGTCAAGGTCTTTGCCGTTCATTCCGGGATTGCCATCAACACCCTGTCCGCCGGGGTGTAAACTTTCTACCAGCCTTGGAATAATCCATAAGGTGGGTATAAGCATTGCACAGGCAAAAATGTTGTAGACAGCACCAATTTTGGCTCTCTTATCTATGTCGGGAATTGAGTTTCTTAAAACGAAATAAGCAGCATAAATCAACAATGCTATGGCTGCTAATATTTGCTTGGGATCGTTACTCCATGGTTCGCCCCAGGTATAATTTGCCCATGTAGCACCTGTAATTAAACCCAGAACGCCAAACAACATTCCTGTTTTTGCATACTCAACAGTGTATACGTCATTTTTAACTGTGGGATTGCGCAGGTATTTAAGGGCATAGATAACGGATACTATAAAAAGCACCATCATTCCAAACCACATAGGCACATGAAAAAATAAATTGCGGATACTTTCGTAAAGATTACCAACGTGAGGCACTTTAATAAGAAAGCCGGCTGTAAAAGCATACACCATCAAAACAACTGAGAGTATCTTCCACCAGGATCTCTGAATCATGGTTTAATTTTTTTGAGATAAAAAGGGTTTAAATGGCAAGTTTTCCTTTTACCTTCTTTTTTTAGAGAAGGCAAAAATAGGGGAATAGATACCAATGTAAAGAACAAACACTTCAAAATTAACTTTGTGCGATGGAGGGTCTATACTAGTTAATCCTTCCATAAAAATGGGAATAATATCGTTGCCAAAACTATTACCATAAGATCTAAACCAATTAGCAACCAGATCATCTGCATTTGCCCGGCTTGTATTACAGACGAAAAAGCGGTAGACGAAATTTTCATCAATAAAAGAATTTGAGGAATGATAACCGGGAAACCCATGATAGCCATTAATGCAGCATTTTGTTGAGCTTTGGCTGCAATGGCTGCTAAAAAAGTAAATACCAGGCTAAGGCTAATACCGCCCAAACAAACCAGCCCGATAAACTTAGA
>JBBQVY010000116.1:0-15181 GCA_038211085.1 Chitinophagales bacterium
GTCTTTTTTGTTTTCTTTATTACGGTCGTAAAACCAAAGTGTACAAGGCAGGCTACGCGTATAAAAAAAGTTGTTACCGATGCTTACCATTATATCAACCGCACCAGTCTTAACCAGTTGTTCACGAATTAGTTTTTCAGAATGACCTGCATCAGATGCCGATGAAGCCATCACAAAACCAGCCCGGCCAGCCGGGTTCAGATAGCTATAGAAGTATTGTATCCACAGATAGTTTGCGTTGTCGTTCTTTGGCAGTCCAAACGGTAAACGGGGATCTTTCTTAACTATTTCGCGTTCCTTATCCACCTTGTCAACATTAAACGGTGGATTGGCCATCACAAAGTCGCATTTACCAACAAGGTCGTGTTTGTCTTCATAAAAAGTATTGCCTTCCAGTATCAATCCTTCCAGCCCGTGTACGGCCATGTTCATCTTGGCAATGTTAGTGATGGTTCCGGTTTTCTCCTGTCCAAAAAAAGTAACCACTTTGTTGGGGTTCTTCTTCAACCTGTCTATAAAGTAGCCGGTTTGCACGAACATACCAGCACTACCATTGGCGGGATCAAATACGATCCCATGGTCGGGTTCAATAAAGTTTACAATGGTTGACACAAGGCTCATCGGTGTAAAGAATTCACCACCTTCCTGGGCACCCTTTTTAGCAAACTCGTTCAAAAAGTATTCGTAGATCTTACCAAAAACATCACCGGTTGCATTCTTCAGAGCTTCCTTATTAAATATGCGAATAATGGTTTCAAGTAGATCCTTCTCAAAAAGCGTATAGGTCTTCGGTAGCACACCGCTAAGGGGTTCATGTTTTAATTCAATTTCTCGCATAGCCTGGTCAATGGCTGCACCAAGGTCAGCACCTTTTGGCAAACCAGCCAGGTAGTCGTAGTGTGCTTTTTCAGGAAGATATAACGTAGCTCTTTCCAGGAACATTTCTTTCGTCATGCTCATCCTCTTTCCATTCCGTACGGGCAGTGTTGGTTCCAATTCTTTTTTCACCTGGTCAAATCGATTGGATGCCTGTCGTAAGAAAATCAATCCAAGTACCGGCATAGAGTATTCGGTTGCTGTCAATTTGGAATTAGCCCGTAATTGGTCTGCGGCTTCCCATAAGTCGGCTTCTAGTTTTTTCAGTTGTTCAGCAGTCATACGGCTAATGTATAGGAAAAAGATGGATGTAAATGATACGTCTGAATTCAAACCAGTGAGTCGCTCTGTTAGAACTGGATTCTCTAAATAATTACAGCTACTAACATGTTAATAACTTTTAGTATTAAACAGTTTATCCACCATTTCTTAAAAAGCGGAGTATAAGTTTAAAAAAATGTTCGGCGGTATACTATTTGAATAATTTACGACGTATATTGAGTCCATGTTGGTATGGCCAAGGTCTTCAAAGATGGAGACAAGTTGTTCAGATCAAATATTGAACGTCTATGAAAATTACTCTTACCTATACTACCTTTGCACTCGCTTTGCAGAGTTCTTAACAAATTGCTTGACAAAAACCTTAGAGCCATGTTGTATTCCCATTCATACCAGGAGAAAGAGTTTGACTTTTTTGCTTCATTTGTTCGTAACGTTTTGTTGGGGAAAGAGCAGTACAGACCAATCGTACAACCGGTGATCGTCGATGCAAAATCATTAGTAAACAACAAAAAGGATTATTTTGAAATTGATCGTAAAGCCTATGATCTTATAGTTTTTCTCGCGGAAAAGGCTCCAGATTTTTTTAAAGACTTGAATACTGAGCATGTGACTAACTCTGAATATCAGTATATTTTGAATTTGCTCACAACTCATCCAGAACCCATAATTGCATGATTGCATGAGTAAAGCCCGAGAGCTTCTTTTACTTCATCTTTCACAGGCTGAGGTGGCTTTAGACCGAGCGAAGAATAATAGCTATTCTGATGAACAAAAGCAACAATATCAACGGAAACTTGAGGCACTATTTGAAGCAGTAAAAGCAGATTCGGAAAACCGGATGTCCTCCCTAAATGATTCGGACATTTATAACGGCTACAGAAACCACCTTAACTTTATTTTTAAAAGCCTTGAGTTTCTTGACAGTAGCACTTTGAATCAGATACCATATGAGATAGTAGAATGTTTGAAGTATGCAATGGACGATTGGTTGCAAACTTCTGATAAGTACATCATTGTAACAAGTCTTGTAAACGACTTTGAGAATTTTAGTTTCGATCCCTGGGTTGCATTTGATTATAGTTTATACTTCGACATAGAGGCGAGTTACGGTGGTTTAGATTTCCCACATAAGCTTGTTCAGATTAATCTACCTCAAGCTTTTTCAAGGGACTATTTGGCTTTAGTGGTACTATACCATGAACTGGGTCATTTCATCGACATGCGTTTCAGATTAATGGATGGATTAACAAGTGAAGTTGTTAAAAGAGTTAACCAAAATACTTTTAATATTGCTGAGTTAAGTGAGTTAAAAGTGTATCTGCCTAATTTAAAAGACTACATACTTCACCCGCATCCCCCACCGATTCTTTCAACTTCCACACAGGCATTTGAAGCGACAATGAATCATTTCTCGGAATACTTCTGTGACCTTTTTGCAGCTCAATATATAGGTGATGCAGTGAACCATTATATTACATATGGAACCGCAAATCAAAACCGCTCTTCATTCACCCACCCTTCAACTGTGGAAAGGGTAAAAGTAGTTAACGATTTTTTAGTTGGTCAGGATAATATAATTGTACGATTGATAGGTGAAGCGATTTTTAAAATTTGTTCAACCACATTACAAAAACGATATTCTACTGTTTCTTCAAATGAATTCTACTCTTTAGTCCCGCCACAACTCTCAAGTGTTTCGGAATTGCATGGAGTGATGGCAAAGGGCTGGCACATCTGGTTGCATGAGCGAGATATAATGAGTAGTAAGTTGAATAGTGGGGATACCACGAAGATTTATAAGGTTTTAAACAATTTGATCGAAAAGTCGATAGCAAACTATATCACGTCAAAAAAGTGGAAAGATGCTTGTTTTGCAAAAGGACTTGGTCTACCAGATATACCAGAGGCATCTACGCAAAGCGACATACAACAGTTAGCAAATTGTTTAACAAAGCAGGATATAGTCGACCTTCTTCATAAGAAGGAACTTGTGATAAGGCCTCTTTTGGCTTCAGATCAGCTTGGAAACGTAGGGATAGATTTCAGGTTAGGACAGGATTTTCTTGTATCTATCCAAGGCCGAGAGCCATTCATCAATGCTTCTAAAAATTATTGGTTGAGTGGAGGAGCTAATAGGGACATATTTCAGTTTTTTCAACCAACTCGACGGCAAATTGGAGAGACGTTTATTCTGCATCCGCATCAAACAGTTCTAGCAGTCTCTCTGGAGTATATCAAAGTTCCCGACGATTGTATTCTACTTTTGTTCATGAGAAGTTCATATTCCCGATTGGGAATAACCGTTAGCACTATGGCTCAACCCGGTTATACTGGCTGTCTAAGTTTGGAGTTAACAAACAACAACAACAATCCTGTAAACCTGGCCATTGGAGCACGTATTATTCAGGGATTATTTCAAAGAGTATCGAGCTCAACAGCTTATTTCGACAGCCAGCGTAAATACGTATGTCAGGTTAGGCCAGAACCTTCTGCCGTGATAAAAGATCAGGATTTGTCAGTGCTTAATCACCTTTGGGAGGCAAGTAATAACCGAGTACCTTCTTCTATAACTCCGTAATAACCTTAGGTAATACTTCATTATTTTTAAACCTTTACTGTTTACAAAAGCAAGTTTTATACCTTTTCAGTATTATGCTATTTACTTTAAAAAACTTGAAATGCAGTGGTTAAGCATAATTCAAAAGATATCAACACCTAAAACCTGATCTAACTGAATGACAGTTACTAAAAGAATATATAGTTACTGACTAAATATTAGTTGTTATAGGACTTACGATAGGAAGGGAGTCTATGATGAAATAACAGATGTAAAAAATCTTGATGATTTTACGTTCATTCTTGTAAGATTTACATTTAGAATTTTGGTAGAAAACTTGTGTTTCCTTATTTTAGGTGTATCTGGTTAAACAGGGATAATCTTATTACAACCATACAAAGCTGGAAATGTCTGCCGGGTTTCCAGAGTTATTTAATTTCATCTAAAAGGGCACAGTAAAAAAGTTTACAAGAATAATACCGAAAGGTTCATCCAAAGCAGAATTGACCAGGCTGGCTATATGACCGTCCGGCTCAGTTCAGGTGGTATTACGAAAACATTCCCCTTACATCGGTTAATTGCAGAGCTGTTCGTTTCTAATCCTGGTCAATTGCCAATAGTGAACCATATTAATGATGACAGGCTGGACAACCGCCTGGAAAACCTGGAGTGGGTAACACATGCTCAGAATGTACAACACGCTTACGATTGCGGTCTCATCAATCAAAAAAGTAAATGCCGGCAGGTAATCGACATTTGCACCGGCCGTAAATTCAATAGCATCCGAGAAGCAGCTGAGGACCTGAATATTCCATATTCAACCTGCAGAAATTATCTGAGCGGTAAAAATATCAGTAACACAAGCTGTCTTCGCTATATACACGACGTAGCAGCATAGAATACCGGGTGTTAGCGTTTAACCCGGTATTCAAGCTGGCTGATGATGTTGGTGTTATCTTTTTGATTGTAAAATCTGTTGGTAAGTAGCTAATGCAGTTGCCCATGTTAAGTCTGTTTGAAACCCTGCAAGCTCTTTAAGATCGGGAAGTTTACTTGTCCAATCAATAAAGGTTTGACTGGGGAAGATATGACTCTGACCAGGAGGTAAAACAGTTGTGTACTTATGAATTAAGATTAGCCCAACTTCTAAAAGAGGAATGCTATATATAGTTCCAGAGTCATCCTTGTATTGGATAGATCGTCTTTTGTTGATGAACCGTAAGGCAGACTTCTCAAGCTTTTTAATAAACTTAAATGGGATCCCGGTAAAGCACATCAACAAATACTGATCACGTAATACGGTCAATCCAGTATTCAAGTTCTTCGCTTTCAGAAGAGACTCTAACTCACTGTTTGACAGAGGTGGGTTTTCCTGTGAGCTTTTGATTGTTTGCTGTTCATGAAGTAAGACGGCGATGAAGTCATTCATTACTGGATGGCTTTGCGCTCGTAAAGCGTTGTTATAAAGCTCTAACAGCGAGGTTTCAAGTTTAAGTATCTGCAGATTGGTTTCGAAAGATTTAATCTCCTTACCAAGGGCTCGTTGTTTGTTGCTATCCCAGTTAGCAGGTTCAACATCAATATAAGTGGGAAACAACAGTTGTTGGTTGTCGAGGGCTAGCTTTAAGATTACCTGGGAAGGCCTATGGGATCCTTTAGGGTTTTCGAGTAGTTCGAATGAGATGTGCATATTATTGATAGTATTATTCGGCTTGGTTAATCACCCGAGCCTGGATGAAAAATTAGAAAGACTTAATGCTGATTTTTAGGACTATCCCAAAGCCAGGTGATATGCTTCGTTTGATCTACAAGATTTTGGTCAAACATCTTTGCATAGAGCTGTGTGGTCCTGATGTTCGTATGAGCTAACATTCTGCTTACTGCTTCAATACGTACACCATTGTTTAACATCACGGTTGATGCAAACGTCCGTCTACCACAGTGTGTCGTCAGTGTTTTTTGGATACCACATAGGTCAGCTACTTCTTTGAGATAAGAGTTTGTTTTCTGTATTTTATAACAGGGCAGCAATAGGTCGCTGAGTTGATGATCGACATTGTTATTGTACTTGAGAATGACACTAAGCGCTAAAGGGAAGAGGGGAATTTGGGTAATCTGTCCGGATTTGCGTCTGACAACTTCCAGCCAGTAATCGTGTTCAGATCGCTTAACCACATTTTTCCACTTGAGATCATAAACATCGACATATGACAAGCCTGTGAAACATTGAAACAGAAATATATCTTTAACCAGTTCCAGCCTCGGCAAGCTAAATTCCTTGTGTTCAATGCAATGCAGTTCTGTAAGTCAGGATGGTATGTTGTGTCTCCTTGTAACCGCATTTAAACCCATTAAAGGGATTCAACAGAATGTAACCCTGTTCGACAGCAAACGATAGCACACGCTTTAGATTCTTAACTGTTTTAGTAGCGGAGTTGTGCTGATTTCGGTGTACTTCCTTCAAGTAAAGAAAAAAGTTTGCAATGACTTACGGTCTAGTTTTCGAAGTGGTATGTCATGCAGCCTTGAATGCTTAATGAACTGGTTTAACCTGATCTCCATCGCCCAGTATTTTTGAAACGTAGATTTTGTATAATCGATACCAATTCGCTTCAGGATAGATTGGTTGTGCTCTCGCACAATCGATAATAGCTGAAATTCCTCCGGGCGGTTTTGACCAAGATATTCTTCAACAACGGACTCTAAGGTTGCTGGATGGACATAACTGAGCTTTGTAAAAATCTCAAAAATAAACGGTTTTTAATAACCTCCAGGAGTTTATTTGTACGCTTGGCAACATCGGAGGTGCCTGTAACAGTATTAAACCTGGAACTCCATAAGCCGGGTTTAATTCTGAGCTTTGAAGAAATCTCTCGTCTGGTATCATCTAGGTTGAGCCTGATAATAATAGGTGCTTCATTGTTTACATTTAAACGAGTGTGCTTGATGTAGAAGCTAACTACTAAAATGGTGGACATATCTGTGATTTTTGATGACTAAATCGACCGGTGCATTTAAACACTTTGAAAGTGTAAACCTTCAGTGTTTAGGATGTGTCCACAGATTTTAAATTTTGTCCACCAGAACGACACCAGGCTAACCTGAAATGTCCACAAATGTTCAAACAAAAAAACCTCATAAGTAATTGACTTACAAGGTTTTAGGTTGCTAAAGGCTCCCCCTTCTGGACTTGAACCAGAGACCCTCTGATTAACAGTCAGATGCTCTAACCAACTGAGCTAAGGAGGAATTTTCCATCTTTTTTATTGACGGGTTGCAAAAATAGGAGATAATCGATAGCAGCAAAAAGTTTTTTCGAAAACTCGTCGTAAAAATTGGAGAATCCCATTTGCAATGTTCCTGCTCAACAAATAAAGTTCTAATAGATGATTCAATATTTTAATTAAAAATCCATATTCCTATGAAAACAACCCCCACTCACTTTCCTCAAACCCTATAAAAATCCCCGCCTCCCTTTCTTCTACGGCATATACTTTTAAATAATATCCCTCACCAGTTGTATTACGGCCATTGGTTAGGTTAAACTTATATCGATGCAGGGGGCAGACTATATTATTAGTTGAATCAATAAATCCATCGGCTAGTATGCCGCTTGCATGCGGACATTTGTGTGCACAAGCAAAAACCTGGTTATTGATGAGGGCAAGTGTTATAGTTTTTCCGGATACTTGAGCAACAGCCATTTGATTGCTTTGCCATGCTACACTGTTTATGGAGTCGGCAACCTTGTGCCACTTCATTTTTTTGTCGCGCATTAAAAGAAATATTCTGATTTGTAAGGATAGCGGATGCGGTACATATCACGAACTTTATTCAACACTGTCTGCCTCAGTTCATCAATATTTTTGCGTTCCAGTGCCGACACAAATACACAATTACCCTGCGTAATATTCATCCACTTTTGTTTTAAGTCGTCCAGTATTTCAACCTTTACATCCGCTTCTAACCACTCGTCAAAGGTGTGTTGCTCATACAGGTCCATCTTATTAAAAATGGTTAATATGGGCTTGTCAAATGCCTTAATATCCTGTAAGGTTTTATTAACCACGCCTATTTGTTCTTCGTGTTGCGGGTGCGATACATCAACTACATGCAGCAAAATATCTGCTTCCCTAACTTCATCCAAAGTGCTTTTAAAACTTTCTACCAGGTGGTGCGGCAGCTTACGAATAAATCCAACGGTATCACTTAATAAAAACGGCGTTTGTTCAAAAACAACCTTTCGTGTGGTAGTATCCAGCGTAGCAAACAACTTATTTTCCGCAAAAACTTCGCTTTTGCTAAGCAGGTTCATTAAGGTGCTCTTGCCAACGTTGGTATATCCTACAAGTGCTACACGAATGAACTCACCGCGATCTTTGCGTTGGGTAAAAGCCTGCTTGTCTATTTCAACAAGTCGCTTACGCAACAGACTGATTTTATCTTTTACAATCCTGCGGTCAGTTTCAATTTCTGTTTCACCGGGTCCCCTGCTACCTATTCCACCTCCCTGCCTTTCCAGGTGGCTCCACATTCCTTTTAACCGGGGTAATAAGTATTGGTATTGCGCCAACTCAACCTGTACTTTAGCCTGCGCAGTTCGGGCCCTGCTGGCAAAAATGTCCAGTATTAAATCACTGCGGTCAATGGTGGTAATACCAAGTGCCTTCTCAATATTTTGTATTTGCGACCCCGTTAGTTCATCATCAAAAATGGCTAACTGAATTCCCTTTGCATCTATGTATTGTTTTATCTCTTCAAGCTTTCCTTTGCCAACAAAGGTTTTACTATCGGGGTGAGGTAACTTTTGAAAAAATCTTTTTACTGCCTGGGCACCAGCAGTTTCTACCAGGAAAGCCAATTCCTCCAGGTATTCTTTTACCTGAACTTCTGTTTGCTCTTTATGCACCAAACCAATCAGTACTGCTTTCTCTTCCTGGTTTATCTTATTTTTCTTATCTATCAAACTAAAATATTTTTATAAAGGTACATGATACAAAGCCGCGCTATAATTTACATAGACTGGCGTTTGTTAGTTTTATTAATGGACAATTTAAAATGCGTGTTATAGTTATAATCGAAATGAATTTGGGAGCATCAATCTATGAAAAAAGCCACCTTTTACAGTGGCTTTAAAATAGATAAACTTAAGATGTTATAAACCACTTATTGATATTCCTATTGAATAGGGATTGATTACCGGGCCTGCACCATCTTTTAATAAGGCTGTTACCTGGTATGAGCCTTGTAAGGCAATGATACCGACGCCCACTCTACCTGTAAGTGCTAAACGGGTACTGTTAAAAAAGCGTTTATTGCTTTCCTTCATAATATAGTCATTAACTGTGGTACCACTTTTATTTACTAATGTTTTGCCCTTAGTATGTGCATTAACCATTGTACCTACCTTAATACCTAATGCCATTTTTAACCCTTTATTACTGTTTTCAGGGTTTGAGTTATACCTCAATTCAATTGGGGCTTCAAGAAAAACAGTTGTTAGCTTGTACTTTTTAAAATGATTGGCTGAATCAAGCTTATTAAATGGAAGCCGGACGGATCCGGATTTTAAATCGATGGACTTGTTTTCGAAAAACATGTTGCTGCTACCAACGCCCACACCCAAACCTACGCTAAACTTCGGATTATTCTTAAAGGGTTTATCCAGCATAAAATACATATTAAAATGCCTGGAAAAACCAGATGGTGTTGTACTGTCATTGGTTCCACTCCATTTGTCAAAACCGTATTGAAGCATAAAATGATCATTCGAACGGTTTGACAGATCAACTGATTTCCATTTAGCCGGTGTAGCAGGTGGGGTGTTACCCATCATATTTACTACAGTAGTATCAGTGGTATTTTGAGCTTGTGCCGCATAAAAGGTTAGAAATAAGAAAGAAGTAGCCAGTAATTTCTTCATAATTAGTTTTAAATGTCAGCAGCACAAGTAGTGTATAAAATTGTCCTGCAAAGGATAGTATTAAAATTGTGGCAAAAATAAAAGAATTGAACACATGAATTAGGTTAAAGTAAAGTCAAAATGGACAAAGCACTAAAATGGTTGCTAACGTATTACATTACTTTTAAGAAGTCTCTAAAATTGTTACCCATCAATATTTATTTTACAAATACCGGCTTTTACATAATGAATGTGATACCCTGAACGTTATTACTTATTCTTAAATCAGGCTTTCCTGTTTTAGGAAGCAAATTGTATTCATGATAGAGAATATTTTACAGGATAAGAACGTGCTGGTAGTTGATGATAACCTCATTAACCAAATGGTGGTTAAGCATACATTAATGAAGCTCGGTGCAAGAACCGATATTGCGGGCGATGGGGAAGAAGCCATTGTTCTTTACAAGAAACATAAGTATGATCTTATATTAATGGACATACAAATGCCATTGTTAGATGGTTACGATACCACACGTTACATAAGAAACCAGATGAACAGCAGTATTCCTATTATTGCTATGACGGCATTTGCACTTAAAGGAGAAGATGACAAATGTTTTGAGTGTGGAATGAATGGATATGTTTCGAAGCCATTTACGCTGGAAAGTTTGTATAACGCTATCAGCAAAGTTTTTAACTCGGATATTGTAATCAATAATAATCCAAACATAATAAGCAACAGCCATACAAGTATAGATATAAGTATGCTATATGAGATTGCTGAAAATGATGAAGCTTATATAAAAATGATGATCACCACTTTTTTGGAAAACCTCCCTATGGTTATTCAAAAAATTGAAACAGGATATGCCAGCCAGGACTGGGAAAACGTTTTCCGATCGGCCCATTATGCTAAATCTTCGTTATCGGTAATAAAAATTGCAGATATTTTTGATTGGATCATAACTATTGAAACTTGTGCTAAAAAAAGGATTGACCTTGATACCATTCCCCAACTGATAGAAAATATTAAGAACAGGTTTTTAAATGTGGAAGAAATACTAAACGAAAGATTTAGCTTTGATAGTAAAATTACGACCGCGTAAAGATTATCATCTAACTGCTTTTTTAGGTGTTGAATACGAGCCGGACTTTTGTAACCAATGTATTAACTAATGAAAATTTTAGTAGCTGAGGATGAACCAATGATGTTAATGGCTATAGTAGCCCGGTTAAAAAAGGACGGTTACGAAGTAACCAGTACAACCGATGGCCGACAGGCATTAAAAGCCATCGAAACCAGTATCCCGGATTTAATTATCACCGATATTCTAATGCCCTATACCTCTGGTCTTGAGCTTATTGGCATTGTAAAATCAACTCCCTTCAATAAAATTCCTATACTGGTTCTCTCTGGGCTTGGTGAAGAAGAAACAGTTATGGAAGCCTTTCAATTAGGCGCCGACGATTTTTTAACCAAGCCATTTAATGCAATGGAACTCTCCGTTAGGGTTAAGAGACTATTGAAAATAAATAATCCCACTTAGTTTTTGGTCCAGTGTTTTTTCTGTAAAATGTACGTTGACACAATAATTTTTTGTTGTAAGAGTTATGTATATCTACGCGTAAGCGTTTTATCACATATCCCATAAACTGCAGAAAAAAATGAAGATCCTCATTGCCAACAATAAGGAAATGACCAACCGACCTGTGAAAAGTTATCTTGAAAAAAACGGTTACCAGGTGTTATCTACCAATAGTTATGACGAAACCCTGGAACAAATTGAACAATATCACCCCGACGTCATTATTACAGATCTAAATATTTCAGACTCAGCTTTCAACCTGATTAACGTTGTAAAGACCAGTGAGGAAAATAAGCAAATCCCAATAATTGTTATGTCTAAAGCCGGTCAGGAGCACCTTGTGGAAACTGCTTTCGATTTAGGTGCCAGCGATTATGTTTCACATCACAATAAACTACAGGAGCTTTCTTTACGCATCAACATATTGGCACGATGCCGTGCAAAGGTTAATGCCTGCTTAGGCAGAGAGTATTAAAACAAAACGCCCCGAAAAATTTTTCGGGGCGTTTTATTTATTCTTTTGTTTCAGGAGGAGTTTTATCTGCATCCTTGTTTCTTGGTGGTCGTTGTTGTTGTGGGGGCCGCTGCTGTTGCGGAGGTCTTTGATCTTGAGGCGGTCTTTGTTGCGGTGGTCGCTGCCCCATATTTTCATTTGGCCTTTGCACCCTCTTTTGCGGAGGTTGCTGGTTAGTGCGGTTGTTAGGATTTAGCTGTTTTGCAGGTGCATTGCGAGGTGCATTTTGTGGCGGTTTTTCAGGTCGGTCCTGTGGCGCCCTGCCCTGCGGTGGCTGATTGCTTCTTTGATTGCCTGCCTGTGACGGGGGATTTTGCTGGTTGCGATTGCCACCACCCTGCTGAGGACCCCTTCTGTCATTTCCCCTTTCGCGGTCCGTTCTTTCGCGGTCAGATCTTTTCCGGCTATTTCTTTCCAAACTTTTCAAGCTTATCTGGCCAACTACATCTACAAATTCCGGTTCAACTTCTTTTGGTTTTGAGCTCACTAATTCAACCGGCTCCAGTTCATCGGGCTTTTTGCCTTCAGCATTCAGGCGTTGAATTTCTTTTACCCTTACAATAGAAAGCGGGTAATGCTTGCTGCTGTCCGGTGTAGTATACCACATCAGGTTTTTAAAAATGTCTTTTTTTACCAGGTAGGCCGGGCTGCGGGTTATGTACAGCACATCAGCATTGTCAGGAAAATGTTGCAGGGCGTCCAGGTAAGTGTCCAGTTCATAATTAAGGCAACATTTTAATCTACCGCATTGTCCGCTTAGCTTGGTTTGGTTGATAGACAAATTTTGGTAACGGGCAGCGGTAGTATTTACACTTTTAAAATCAGTCAGCCAGGTACTGCAACAAAGTTCCCTGCCACAACTTCCAATACCACCCACTTTACCAGCTTCTTGCCTGGCGCCTATCTGGCGCATTTCAACCTTCACCTTAAACTCACCGGCAAACAAACGTATCAGTTCTCTAAAATCTACGCGGTCATCGGCAGTATAAAAAAAAGTTCCCTTTTTGCCATCAGCCTGAAACTCTACCTCGGCAATCTTCATCTGCAGGTTTAAAGTTCGTGCCATAGCCCTGCTTCTAACAAGCGCTTCCGCTTCCCGGGCTTTGTTTTCCTTCATTTTCGATACATCCAAATCACTGCTTCGGCGCAATACTTTTTTTATCTCCGGGCTGTTTTCATCTACGCCTTTTTTCTTCATTTGCATGCGTACCAGTTCGCCGCTAAGCGATACCTCACCCACATCAAACCCACTAACTCCTTCCAAAGTAACCAGTTCACCTTTCTCAAAATATTGTAAGGTTGGGTTCCTGAAAAAATCTTTCCGGCTGCCCTGGTTAAAACTTACTTCAATTATTTTACAGGTACTTTCCGGATCGCTAAAGGGTAAATTCATCAGCCAGTCATGCACATTCATACGGTTACAACCGCCGGTGCTGCACCCACCGTTGCTCTTACACCCATTTGGTGTTCCCGTTCCACAGCTTCCACATCCCATAATCTATTTGGTATTAGTAATTGATTTACAAAGAGTTTTTAAAGTGACTTGTAAAAAGGGGAGTTATGAACCAGGCGGTTTACTGCTATGTAGCTTTAGTTGCGTCGCACTCTTGTACTGTAGTGCTTATGGCAACGGTTAAAGAAGGTAACAACGATCAATATAATAATGCTACAACAAAAAACATCCGGATAAATCAGCAGTACAATCTGGCGGTGGCTGCTTTACTAAAATCATGGTCAAGCGTTGCCGAAACATATTGTACAAAGGCCTGCGTCACAAATCTCCTTTCACATCAACAATATTCAAAAACGAATCAACAATGTAACGTGGTACATCGTAAACTCAAAAATACTGATTTATAAATAACTGCTGAGAATTAAACACAACATGCTAAAACCACCACTAAATTCAGTACTGGGCAAGTGTTTAATTTGTGAGCCGGTAAACAACTACGGTCTAAGTAATACGATTCGATTATCCACGCATATAGCTGCTAGTTGAACACAAAGCCAATCACCTTCTTATTTATTGGTAATAGCCTTGAAAATGAAAAAGGCCTGGTTGCCATACAAGTATATTATAATTCGAACGCTTATTTGGTTTAGTGTCGATGGGCTCATCAGTTTTTGAGAGACTTTTAATAAAGAAAAGGCCAGGAGTTATGCACTCAGCAAAACTTTGTCTTTTATTATGTGCAGTAGTTTAATAGTCAGGGCGTGAAAGAGCATTTTGGCATTTGCATTTCGCTCAATATAATAAGCTGCTTTGTCCAGTTGTTCAATAATGGCTTCCTGTTGGCCCACTCCCGCTATTTTATTGAGCCTTTCGGCAAAATCTTTTTCCTTGCCGGGCATGTATGTGTAGGCTTCACCCATAATGCGCAATCGAATGCTTTGCTCCAGCAAGTGATTAAAATACTTTAGAAATTGCTTTTGCTTTTCGCGGCCCAGACGCGAGATATCTTCGATCCATTTTACCTGTGCAACGGGACCTCCTTTCAAAATCGCATTCAACCAATCCCGTAGCATCCCCTGCCAATCTTCTTCTGCGTGCTGCAACAATTGCAAGGCTTCATGGTAGTTTCCTTCGGCCAATCCTGCTACCTGCCTGGCCCTTTCAGGTTCAACAGAGGCTCTGTCAATAAGTGCAGCTTCAATTTCCTTGTTCTCCAGCAATGGAATTTTTACCAGTTGCGTTCTTGATAGTATGGTTTGCAATATTTGTTCTTCACTTTGGGCCACTAAAATAAACAAGGTATTTGGTGGTGGCTCTTCTATCAGTTTCAACAAACGGTTACCTTCTTTGCTCAGGTACTCAGGCATCCACATTAGTAAAATCTTGTATTCGCTTTCAAAGCTTTTCAGGTTCAGTTGCCTTATTATGCTGTTGCATTCTTCAGCCGTAATATTTCCCTGCTTGTTTTCGGCCCCAATAAATTGTAACCAATCGTACACGTTTCCATAAGGCGTTAACTTCACAAACTCCCGCCACTCGCTTATATAATCGTCAGATTTTGGTACAGTCCCTGGTTTTTTAGAGATGACCGGGTATGAGAAATGAATGTCAGGATGAACCATTTGTGCAGCCTTTGTGCATGCCGGGCAGACACCACAAGCATCTTCATAAAACCTATTTACTATTTCAACCGGCTCAACCTCACCAAATAATGAAGGCCCTTGTTGGTTAGAGGCCGATTTGCCATTTACTTTTTCGCAAACAATGTATTGGGCAAAAGAAATGGCAAGGGATAAAGCGCCACTCCCTTCTTTGCCTAGCAAAAGTAAAGCATGGCTCAGGCGGTTTTGATAAACCATTTCTGCCAGGTGTTGCTTAACTGTGGCCTGGCCAATTATATCTTTAAAAAGCATACGCCAGCGAAGATAACATTTAGCAACTTTTGCAAAACGGGTAAATCGCTTAAAATTTGACAGAAGCAAAAAGGCTTCCTTGAATTAAGGAAGCCTTT
>JBBQVY010000117.1:0-15114 GCA_038211085.1 Chitinophagales bacterium
TGCTTTTTTATGCCACTTTGTGTTCCCTTGTCTAAAATAAGGCCTATGGCATTAATGTTGAACTTAGTAAGTTTGCGCTCCAAAATATTTTATTGAAGAGCTATCCTGTGACATTTTGTCCATTAAAAACAAACTATGAATTTGAACAACTTTTTATTCAGACCTGATGATGATACTGATTTTATACCCATAATTCCGTTGAATGAAAACGAAAATGACCAGGATAAGATAACAGAAGTACCAGACAACCTACCCATTCTTCCCTTACGTAATACCGTACTTTTTCCCGGTGTAGTTTTACCGATTACTGTTGGCCGCGATAAAAGCATTAAAGCAGTTAACGATGCTTATAAATCAAATAAACTTATTGGAGTTTTAGCCCAGATAGATAGCTCAATAGAAGATCCGGAAGTAAAAGACTTATGTGGTATTGGCACTATAGCTAAAATTGTAAAACTTATAAAAATGCCCGACGGGGGCACTACCATAATCATACAAGGCAAAAAACGCTTTAAGCTCATAAAAATTACTACCGAGGATCCTTACTTTAAAGCCACTGTAAAACTTTTTGACGAGGATGTTATACCTGAGGATGAAGATTTTGCAGCCTATGTTAGCAATATAAAAGATTTGGCTTCCCAGATTGTACAGATGTCGCCAAACCTGCCTACCGAAGCTTCTATCATTTTAAAGAACATAGAGAACCCTTCATTCCTGATAAACTTTGTAAGCAGTAATCTTAACAGCGACTTAAGCGAAAAGCAACGTTTATTGGAGATTGATGATGTAAAGGCAAGGTCTGAAGAGTTAATGCAGATACTTCAAAAAGAACTGCAGTTTGCTGAGTTGAAAAATAAGGTAACCAATAAAACGCGTACCGAGCTGGATAAGCAGCAACGCGAATACTTTTTGCAACAGCAGCTTAAAAGTATAAAGGAAGAACTTGGTGGCGACATTAATGACCGTGAGCTGGCTGAAATGAAGAAAAAGGCTGAAGTGAAGAAGTGGTCTGATGCTGCTAAGACTATGTTTAAAAGTGGTATAGAAAAGCTGGAGCGTATGCATCCCAGCACACCGGATTATTCTGTAGTATACAATCACCTTGACTTAATGCTGGACCTGCCCTGGGAAGAGTATACACAAGACAGCTACGATCTTAAAAAAGCAAAGGAGGTTTTGGACAATGACCATTACGGCATGACCAAGATTAAAGAACGCATATTGGAATACCTGGCAGTGTTGAAACTAAAGGGTGATATGAAGAGCCCGATCCTTTGTTTTATAGGTCCTCCTGGTATAGGTAAAACTTCGTTGGGACGCAGTATTGCAAACGCTGTATCCCGCAAATATGTACGGGTAAGTCTGGGTGGCCTCCACGACGAAAGCGAAATAAGAGGTCATCGTAAAACATATATTGGAGCAATGCCGGGTCGTATTATTCAAAGCATACGCAAGGTTAAAAGCAGTAACCCGGTTATGATTTTGGATGAAATAGATAAGATTGGTAATGACCATAGGGGAGACCCGAGCAGCGCTTTGCTGGAAGTATTAGACCCTGAGCAGAACAATAGTTTCTACGATAATTACTTAGAGCTGGAGTACGATTTAAGCAAAGTGCTCTTCATCGCGACAGCAAATAATATTAACCAGATACAACCTGCTTTACGCGACCGTTTAGAAATAATAGACCTGAGTGGTTATGCCATTGAAGAAAAGGTGGAGATAGCCAAGCGCCACCTGGTGCCAAAGCAGTTTGAGGCTCATGGCTTGCGTAACGGAAAATTTAAAATTTCGGACAAGGTTTTAGAAAAAATTATTGAAAGCTATACCCGTGAAAGTGGTGTACGGGAGCTGGACAGGCAGTTGGCATCCATCATGCGTTTTATGGCAAAAGAAATGGCCGTAAAAGGCAAGGTAAAGCCAGCCCTTGCAGTTGCAGATGTAGAAAAGATCTTGGGTTCATCACGGTATAGCAACGAGATTTATAAAACGGCAAACATGGCAGGCGTAGCAGTAGGCCTTGCCTGGACCTATGTTGGTGGAGACATACTTTTTATAGAAACTATTTTAAGTGATGGCAAGCAGGAGCTAAAACTTACAGGTAATCTTGGTAACGTTATGAAGGAAAGCACTTCAACTGCCTTAAGCTATTTAACTGCCAATGCCCGTAAGTATGGAATAGATCCCGAAATGTTTAATAAAAAAAGCATTCATGTGCACGTACCCGAGGGGGCAGTTCCAAAAGATGGTCCCAGCGCAGGTATTACTATGTTAACCTCGTTGGCCAGTGCATTTAGTAACCGTCGTGTTAAACCATACCTGGCAATGACGGGTGAGATAACTTTACGGGGACAGGTGTTGCCGGTAGGTGGCATTAAAGAAAAAGTACTGGCTGCTAAAAGAGCGGGCTTGAAAGAAATAATTATGTGCTGGCAGAACGAAAAAGATGTGCAGGAAATTGACAGCAATTTTATTAAAGGCGTTGAATTTCATTACGTAAGAACCATGCAGCAGGTGCTTGAATTGGCTTTGGTCTAAAATATTATGTGTATTATAAATTAAAAAATCCTCCATTTGCATGGGGGATTTTTAATTGTAACTCTTATGACTTATTGTAAAAGTGGTGTATCAATAGTGTAATGTTAGGTGAGATTAAAGCAAAAATTTCACTTAATTTAGCAAAGTGACCTGAAGCCTAACTTACCTTATAACCTGTCTTTTAGCCAGGTATCTCTAAAACGCAACAAAGCTCATTTATCTTTTAAACAAACTGTATGAACAATACCATGACCATTAAAATAAATAATAAAAAGGCTATAAAAATATTGCACGATCTCGAAGAGCTGAATTTAATCGAGGTAATTAGGGATGAGGTCACATTATCAACAGGTAAAATCTCCGAAAAGTATAGGGGAAGTTTAAGCAAGGAGTCTGGGCAGGAATTGAACCAACACATAAAACAAATGAGAAATGAATGGCACAATACCTTTTAGACACTAACGTTGTTTCAGATTATCTTTCAGGCCTATTCACCGCAGAAACAGTTCGCTTTATGGATACTGTTATGGACGAAATTCCAAACCTTTCTATTATCTCCCAAATAGAATTACTGTGCTGGAACACAAATGTTGAAACTGAACAAAATATTAAAAATTTTATAGCCGACAGCAATGTTTTAAATATTAACTCCGAAGTCCTTAATCATTGTATAATTCTACGTAGAGCAAAGAAGATTAAAACACCGGACGCTATAATTGCGGCTACTGCGTTAGCATATCAATTCGTATTACTTTCGGCAAACGAGAGGGATTTTGCAAACATTAAAAACCTTAAAGTCGTAAACCCTCATAAATATAAATAAAAGCCTCTCAAAGCAAAAACGTAATAAAGTACCAACTTACAGATGATATTTCTTTACGTAATTTTTTATATAGTTTACCCCTGTTTCGGTTACCATCGCTTTTAGGTCTTGCTACCCGGTGTTCCAATTTGAAAAACTATTATTAGTAAGTTTTTTGATGTTTCCCTTTAACTAAGCCTTACGATGAATTTATTTACCTTCACAGATTTTAAGAAAGATAGAGCAATAAAGTAGTCTTTGCCTAAATAGAATTATGTCTGAAATTAATTTCGATACCTGGAAAAAAACATCGGAAGATCACCAGAAAGTTTATAAAAATTATTTGCAGCGGGCCGACAAGAACAAAGTGCTGAAACAACTGCCGGACCTTGATGAAGAAGCTTTTGAAAAAATTGACTGTCTTAAATGCGGTAACTGCTGCCGTAATCATTCGCCCCGTTTTAAAACTCCCGATATAAAAAGAATAAGCAAGCTCCTGAAAATGAAGGAAGGGGATTTTATTGAGACTTATTTGCGATTGGACAACGATGGGGACTACGTAAATAAATCAACCCAATGTCAATTTTTAGGGGCCGATAATTATTGCGGCATTTACGAGTATAGGCCAGGCGATTGTGCCCGGTATCCCTACACTGCCGAGGACGTTCTTATAAAAAGACCTCAGCTTACTATGGCTAACACTCAAATATGCCCAATTGTAGTTTTTGTGATGGAAAAATTGGTGGATGCCAAATAGAAATCAATCAGGTATTATATCATTCTCTCCGCATAACTGGACATGTTTAAGCTGGAGTGTAGCACATTTTAAGAATCAATAAAATTCAGTTGTTGAAAACTTTTGCCTCCCTGGCTAAAAACAGCCGATGATCTTTACCCCACCCAAAGCTTATTTTTGCGCAAAATAACATTCGCCAAGGCGCAGGTATTATTATGAAATTATTCCCGGAATCAGCAGCAGTTCAGTTAGAGTTTGATAAAATAAAATTTCTGCTGGAAGAACATTGTAAAAGTGAATATGCCAAAAACAAAGCTGCTCATCTTCGCATACATACCCGAAAAGACTTTATAGATGTTGAATTGCAACAGAGCCACGAATTCAAGCAAATAGTTCAACATGCGCAGTATTTTCCAAACGATTATGTTTTAAATCTTCAAAAAGATATCAAACTGCTTTCTATACCCGGAGCAGTTTTAACGGGCGAACAATTTGTACAGATAAGAAAGCTGGCAACCAGTGTACAGGCAATCTTCCGGTGGTTTGATAATGAGAGAAGAGTAGGCTACCCTGCCCTGGCAAAAATTATTGAGAACACTTATTTCGAGAAAAAGATTTTGGAGCTTTTGGATGAAGTGTTGGATGAGGTGGGTGTTGTAAAAGACAATGCCTCGGACGAGCTTCAAAAAATACGAATGAGCTTGTTTAAGCGAAGGAATGAGTTACGCCGCGTGTTTGAAAGGGTAATTGCCAAATTGAATAAGGCCGGGTATAGTACTGATATTGAGGAGAGTTTTAGTAATGGCCGAAGGGTAGTTGCAGTTTTTGCAGAACATAAAAGGCAGGTAAAAGGAATTCTGCATGGAGAAAGTGATACACGCAAAACAGCTTTCATTGAACCGGAAGAAACTGTTGAACTTAACAATGAAATATACAGCTTAGAAAACGAGGAACGAAGAGAGGTGCTTCGTATCCTTCGCCAGTTAACCACCAATCTTTCGGTTTATGCCGAGTTATTAAAGACCTATCATACAGTGGTAGGGGAATATGATTTTGCAAGGGCAAAAGCAAAATTTGCAATTGACATAAATGCTGAGTTTCCACTTGTGCTGGACAAAGCACATATAGAATTGAAGAATGCTTTTCATCCGTTATTATACCTGTATAACAAAAGATCCGGTAAAACTACCATCCCGGTTTCAATAACCTTAGATGATAAAAGCCGCATACTGGTAATAAGTGGCCCGAATGCAGGGGGCAAAACGGTAACACTCAAAACCATAGGATTGCTCCAAATTATGGTACAGAGTGGCTTGCTGGTACCTGTGCATCCATCTTCTCAAATGGGAATATTTAAGCAGCTTATGATCCATATCGGCGATACTCAAAGTCTTGAATTTGAGTTGAGTACTTATAGCAGTCACTTAAAAAACATGAAGCATTTTATGGAAGTGGCTAATGGAAAAACCTTGTTTTTTATTGATGAGTTGGGTAGCGGTAGCGATCCAAATCTAGGTGGTGCATTTGCTGAGGTAATTATGGAAGAGCTGGCTCATAAACGATCAATGGGTATTGTAACTACGCACTATCTTAATTTAAAAGTGATGGCTAACAAGGTGCCCGGCATTATAAATGGGGCTATGGCTTTTGACGAGCAAAACCTTTTGCCAATGTATAAACTCATTATTGGTAAGCCAGGCAGCTCTTATACATTTTCCATTGCAGAGCGAATAGGATTACCGCAACATTTAATTAATAAAGCCCGCAAACTGGTTGATGAAGATCATTTTACATTAGACAAGCTATTGAATAGAACCGAGCAGGATTTACGTGACCTGGAAAAAAAGGAAGTAGATCTTTTAAAACTGGTTAAGGAAAACGAGAAGCTTAAAAAAGAGATGACGGGGGTAATGGACAAAGAAAAGCACCGCCAGCAAGTTGAAATTTTGAAACAGCAAAACCAGGTTAGTGAAGAAAGAATTGCTTATTTAAAAGACATGGAAAGAAAGCTGAAGCAAATAATATTCGACTGGCGCAAGGCTGATGATAAGAACGAAGTAATTAAACAAATGCAGGCAATTTTTAGCGGTAAGAACGCCGAACTCCAAACCAACAAAATGGTAAAGAAAGTTGAAGGCAGGTACCAGGAATTAAAAACCGATATTATTATTGGAGCTAAGGTCAAACTGAAAAAAAATTACCAGGTGGGTGAAGTAAAAGAAATAAGAGGTAAGCGAGCCATTGTACAGGTGGGTGCTTTACCCATGAGTGTTGACTTGGTGGACCTTGTTGTGGTCGAAGAAAAAATTCAACCTGAATAATTCAACTAATCAGCAAGAAATATGTATAAAGAAATGAATTTGGTCTGCATGTTTTAAAATTATTTTGCATAAACTTTTTCTTATTAAACGGAACTAGCAGACAAGCTTAAAATTTTGAAGTTAAATCGTTATGTTGCACACATTGGAATGAAGTTTAGTTGACATATTATATTTTTCCTATACACTGATTTTAAATTAATTATAAGCAAAATCGAAGTTTAATAATTTTTAATAAAAAAAAGGCAATCGATTATAATATACCTCACTTACAAACGTTATCCCCGTATTGAACCCTTTCTATGCTCTAACTCTATGAATATTTTTCCGGCACCCTTACATACTATTTCTGAGTTTTCGTCAGAGAACATCCTGGAAGCTTTCTTAGCCGGTGCTAACGATGGATTTTTGGTATTAGATAGAAACGGGAACATCAACATATTCAATCAAAAGTATAAAGCATTCCACCAGACCTACCTTGGGGGAACTATAGAAGAAGGTATTTCAATCTACAATGTATTGGAAGGTTCCCGCTCCACCGAATTTGTAAGTAACCTCGAAAAATCGCTTGATGGGTTACAAATTAAATACTCAAAAAAGTTTTCAGTGCTTCCGGCCAAACCGGCATGGTTCGATTTTGAATTCAATCCTTTAAAAAATAAAAAGGGTTTAATCATTGGCGTGGGTGTGGGTGTTTTTGAAAGCACAGAAAACCACGAGACTGCCGACAAACTTCGACAGAGTGAAGATCTTTTTAAAACCCTTATTCAAAACTCAACAGACGCATTCCAACTTAGTAATGTGGATTTTGAGTTGCTTTTTATCAGCACAACTATAAAAAATATTTTAGGCTTCGATGCTAATGAACTGGTTGGCAGAAGTGGCCTTGAAATGGTGCATCCTGATGAAAAAGATTCTGTGATTGAGTGGTTTGCAAAAGTCAAACAACACACCGAAAAACTGTTCTCAATTGAATACCGCGTTAAGAACAAAGAGGGCAAATGGATCTGGATTGAAAACTACGCAAGTAACTTATTGGGCAATCCCAACGTGCAGGCAGTAGTAATGAACCTGCGCAATATTCAGTCGAAAAAGATTGCTGACTTTGCCTTGATACAGGCTGAGCAACGTTTATCGTTACTGCTTAATAATACTGATGAGTCTTTCATAATATTGAACAGTCGTCTGCGTATAGTAGCTTACAATAGAGCAGCTCAACAACACAGCCCATACTTTTATAAACAGGAACTTCAATCCGGTATTTCAGTTTTAGACCTGGTAGATGTATTGGATGTTGAAGCAATGATTAACCTGTTTGAAAAGGTGTATGAAGGGGAACAGATGGAAAAGGAGACCTCTTTTACCGATCCGCAAAATGTGACTCATATTTTCAGTCATATTTTCAGGCCACTGTTCGATCAGAATAACGAAATCTCCGGTGTTTTCATTACCTCAACTGATATCACAAAACGTAAGTGGGCCGAGTTGCAGGTAAAAGAAAGCGAAGAGCGTTTTAAAACGATCATCCAGGAATCCTTTGATGCAGTTTTAATAACCGACGAAACCACCACCATAATTTATAGTTCTCCTTCCATTACCAATGTACTAGGTTACACACCGGAAGAGCTAATGGGTACGCAGGCGATTGATTACATGTTTAAGGAGGATTTACAGGCCGCTATTGCAAAGTTTGCAGAAGTTATGATTAGCCCTAACAGCGAAAAAAATATTGACGTTAAAATGCGTAACCGCAACGGCCAATATGTTTGGATTGAGCTGAAGGGTAAAAACATGTTTAACAACAAATATGTGCAGGGAGTTTTAATAAGCCTTCGCGATATTACCAGTCGTAAAAAAGCGGAAGAAATCATTTCGCTTTCGGAACAACGCTTTAAGGGTTTGGTGCAGAGTGGCGGTGATATGATATGGATTATTAACGAAGTTGGTGAACTGATATATGCAAGTCCTACCGTGCAAACCATTATGGGTATTGACCCGGACACAAAATATGGACATAACGTTTTTAACCAGGTGCACCTGCTGGATGCAGATTTGATAAATGGCCAATTCAGGCATTTTGTAATATCAGGAACCAAACAAATTACGGTAGGACCTTACAGGTACCTAAACGATGACGGCCAGGTGTTTTGGGTAGAATCCACCATCACTAATATGCTAACCGATCCTTCCATTAAAGGCATCGTTTTAAACTCACGTAATGTAACTGATAGAAGAAAGTTAACTGAAGAACTTGCTGCAAATACTGTGCGTTTAAAAACCTCCCAAAAAATTGCAAAGCTGGGTTACCTGGAGTACGATTTTAGAACCAGGCAGTTTTTCTGTTCCGAAGAGTTTTTTGAGATATTAGGCCAGGATGTTTATGAATTTAAAAAGTTCAACTTCCGGTCCCTTGAAACCATTATCCATCCTGATGACAGGCTGCGTGTAATTAAACAAGCCCGCCAGGCAATGCTGGAGCTAACAGATTTTAATGCAGAGTACCGCATCATCACCCGCCAGGGGCACGAAAAAATTATATTAACCATTGGCGCTGCTGTGCAGGATGAGTCAGGCAAACCGGAGTCTTTTAAGGTTACTATGCAGGATATTACTGATAGCAAAATGGCTATGCTTGCCCTGCAAACAATGGAAAGCCGTTTTAAATCCCTGTTCGATAACAGCATTGACGGGGTTATTCTTTCGCTCGAAGATGGGGAGATTATTTCTGCAAATCCTTCTATTTGTAAATTACTGGGTTACACCATACCTCAGTTTACAGAGCTGAATATGAACGACCTTTTCGATATTGCTTCTCCATCTATTAGCGAAATGATTTCGGAAAGATTGCTGACAGGCAGGTTTATAGGAGAAGTAATCATTAGAAATAAATATGGACGTATCATCTTTGCCGAGATCACTTCACTCAACATGAAAGATCTTAATGGTAAAAATGTTATTTCAACCATTATAAAAGACATCACCGATAAAAAGAAGATTGAAGAAGAGCAAAAATCGCTAACAGAAGAATTGCTTAGAAACAACCAGGATCTACAGCAGTTTTCATTTATAACATCGCATAATTTAAGGGCACCTGTTGCCAACTTAATCAGTTTGCTGGGGCTTTATAACAGGCAAGACATGTCGGATGAGTTTAATAAAATATTAATTGAAAAGTTTGAAGAAGCAACCCTACAATTAAACAGTACTCTTAACGATTTGGTGAACGTGCTGGTAATTAAATCAAATAACAATATTGAAAAGCAAGAGCTATTATTACCGGATATTTTTCATGCTACCCGTACTAATATAGAAAATCTTTTGCTGGAGCAGAATGGTACTGTGGAAGCAGACTTTAGTGAAGTGCCTGTAATCATGTACAATAAAATACACCTGGATAGCATTTTTCTAAACCTGCTTACTAATGCAATTCGGTACCGTTCGCCTGAAAGAGCCCCTTTAATAAAAATAAAATCGTATAGGCAGGACAATGGGATAGTTATCAGCTTTGCTGATAATGGGCTTGGAATTGATCTTAAAAGATATGGCGACAGGCTGTTTGGATTATATCAGCGGTTTCATGTATCAAAAGAAGGTAAGGGTCTTGGTTTGTACATGACCAAATCGCAGGTTATGGCAATGGGCGGTAACATAGAGGTAGAAAGCGAACCGGGAAAAGGCACTATATTTAAAGTTTTTTTCAAATCCTAAGAAAAAATTCATGTCCAAATACAAAAGTGTATTGTTGGTCGAAGACGACCCAATAACTATATTAGTATGCGATCGGATCATTACCATGAGCGAATTTGCAGATAAAGTAATCTCATGCGAAAATGGAAAATTCGCATATGATTATTTAAAAGATCTTCTTGCCAAAGGCAAAGACATTCCTGAAATTATATTCCTGGATATTAATATGCCTGTAATGAATGGTTGGGATCTCTTAGAAGAATTAGAACTTATCAAATCTTCATTTTCAAAGCTACCCCGTATTTATATTTTATCCTCAACCGTAGATCCTGAAGACTACAAAAGAGCCAAATCATTCGATGCTGTTGTAGACTTCATTTCAAAGCCACTTTCAAAAGAGATCTTGCAGGGAATTTAATTACTGGTTTAATGAGTATTCTCTAGTGGCAGATATAATTTTTATAAACCTCTTCTGAACATTAATTGACCATATATTCCACTGTTGTTAGTAGTGCAGTAGACTTTTTATGAACACCATGGTTCATAAATAATCATATAGGTTAACTAGGCATAAAATTGCTAACGAACTGGCTAATGGAGCGAAAGGGTTTTTTGATAACATTTGGCTGCGTTGATTTCTCATTAACAACACGCATTTCTCTAACAATTTCAATTTTTATTGCCCTGTACGTTCCAAACATTGTGGGCTTAGACATAAATATGGTGTAGCCTGATTGAGTGTAGTAGTCAAACTCTTCCGGTAAGATATACGTTTCTGTAGTTTTGGTTTTAGTAGCAAACATCATTGCAGATTTAGAATATTAAAATTGGATTTCTCTTTACTAAGCCAACCGTGTGCCACATAATCTACACACCCTCCTCAATCAAATTTTTACGACCATTGAGAAGTGAAAAGTTATTTTTTTTATTGATTTTCAATCAATTAGTCTTTTAAAAATATCTTTTACCCCATATGTTTTGTTTTAAGCAACTTCTTTAAAACATCCTTTTTTCCCACATTTGAAATGTTCAGTCTAAATAAAGGAATAGGATTGTTATGTTTATTGGCTTTACACCTTCGCCATCCTGAAAGAAAGCACTTCAAAACTTGCCCATACCCTCCCCAAAATATATGGGTCATCATTTATCCATTTTAAAGCAGCGGCCATATCTTCTATATCTATTACAAGCATCGATCCGTTCATTGCACCCTGCTCATCCAATGTAGCACCACCCATGACAAAAATTTCTTTATCAAGTTCAACCTTCATTCTGTCCAGGTGGTTTTGTCTTACGGATAATCTTCTTTGCAATGCACCTTCGTCTTTTTCATCCTTAGCAATTATTAGGAATTGTGGCATAGTCCAGATTAAATAATTTGGGTGCATTTGTATAACTATAATAAAACACAAAAACCCGGTGCTTGGCACCAGGTTACCTCAAACATTGAGTAAAGAATTAGTTGAATTTAGTTGATCTTATTACTCCATTCCATGTAAGTAATAAATGCAATAACACCAAATATTGCCAAAACAATGATAGCATTTCTTACACCTTCACTAATGTGAAAATCGACAAGAGTAGATTTTTTCATGACATTACATTTTAAGTTTAAAGTTTGATTTAAAACCCTTGGTAATTCATGGATATTTAGGTACAAGCGTCCCTACGAAGTAGAATTAAAACTGTATTTTCAAAAAAAATGTCTTGGATATTAAACTATAGACGCTTATAAAGTTATGATAGTCTATTGTTGTATCAAATTTTTTTTTAAGATAAAAAACGTAAGATGCTGAATGGTATCTTTGAAACACATCCACCAGCATGTTTGCAATTGTTGATATAGAAACTACAGGGGGTTATGCAAGTGCAAACGGCATAACTGAAATAGCTATTGCCATACACGACGGTAATAAAATGATTGATTTTTTTGAAACATTGATCAATCCGCAACTGCCAATACCACGCTACATACAATCACTTACAGGTATTAGTCCCGCTATGGTTAGCCAGGCACCCTTGTTTGAAGAGGTTGCTCCCAGGATATTTGGAATGCTTAGCGATAAAATTTTTGTAGCCCATAATGTAAATTTTGATTTCTCATTCGTCAAACATCATTTGGGGCTGGTTGGTTACCAACTGGATTGCAAAAAATTGTGCACAGTTCGCATGGGTAGAAAGATATTGCCCGGCCATAGAAGTTACAGTCTTGGCAACCTTTGCCGCAGTCTTGAAATTGAAGTGGAAAACCGGCACCGTGCAGGTGGTGATGTACTGGCAACCGTAAAGCTGTTTGAATGTATATTAAAAAATGACTTGGCGGGGGAGATAAAAGGCATGCTAAAGGCAAAAGGTAAAGACCAGTTTTTACCTCCTCATCTGGCAGTTGAAAAAATAAACCAGTTGCCCGGCGAGCCCGGCGTATACTACTTTCATAATCAAAAAGGAAAGATCGTATATGTTGGTAAGGCCAAGGATTTGAGCAAAAGGGTCAACAGTCATTTTTCAAATAACAAACCTGGCCGGCAAAAGCAGGATTTTTTGCGGGAGATACATAATATTTCTTTCCAGGTTTGCGGCTCCGAACTCATGGCCTTTATTTTAGAAAGTGTTGAAATTAAAAGGTTGTGGCCTTTGTATAATAGAAGTCAGAAAGGTTTTGAACAAGCTTATGGGCTCTATGTATACGAAGATGGTCGCGGTTTTCAACGGCTGTTAATTGAAAAAAAGAAAAAGCATTTGAAGCCCCTTTACACGTTTAATATTTTGATGGAAGGTCATAATATGATAAAGAAACTGGTAGCTGAATTTAATTTGTGCAGCAGGCTTTGTTTTATTGATACCAGTGCCGGTCCCATACTTCCTGATGTTGAACAACTGGATGCCGTTGCATACAACGAGCGGGTTTCAAAAGCCCTCCTGTATTTAAAAGAGTCCCTTCCAAGTTTTGCCGTTGTTGAAAGCGCCCCGCTGTTACAAAAGCAACAACAGGGTATTATTCTCATGGAAAACGGTCGTTTTTTTGGTATGGGTTATATACCAGCCAACGTTTCTATTTCTTCTATAGCCGATATAAAACCTCACTTAACTCCCTACCCCGAAAATGGTTATATCAGGGGATTGGTCTATCAATACGCCAGTAAACATCCAGATAGAAAAAGAGAACTGGCCTCATAAGAATTTTACATTTTTATTATTTATCCTCATTCACAATTCCAAATTTTTGTTTTCCACTTCACCTGTTACTTTCGCCGAATTATAAAGAGGAGAGATGCCTAAGCTTTCTCCAATTAAGGGTTTCCCATTTAGCACACCAACATAAAATTTAAAATATTAATGGAATTTGTAAGTGAAATTTCTTTAAAACTGGGTTTGAAAAACCAGCAGGTTGCCGCAGTATTAGCATTGTTTGAGGAAGGATCAACCATACCGTTTATTGCCCGCTACAGAAAAGATAGAACAGGAGGCCTGGATGAAGTACAAATTCAACAGGTGCAGGACGAAGCAAAATTTTTAAAGGAGTTTACTGAGCGCAAGACCTTTATTGAAAAGGCTATCATTGAACAGCAAAAAATGACCCCGGAAATTGAGGAGCGGTTAACAAATGCCACTTCTATTTCCGGCCTTGAGGATATCTATCTTCCCTTTAAACCCAAAAGAAAAACCAAGGCGCTTATTGCAAGAGAAAATGGATTACAACCATTGGCAGACTTCATATTGCAACAATCAAATGAAGATGTGATGTTGAAAGCAACTTCATTTATCAACGATAAGGTTAGCAGTAGCGAAGATGCATTACAAGGCGCCAGGGACATTATTGCCGAGACTATTAACGAAGACATACAGGTAAGGGAAAAGCTGAGATTATTGTTTAAAAGAGAAGCCACGTTGCAGAGTAAAGTTGTAGTTGGCAAAGAGGAGGAAGGAATTAAGTATAAGGACTACTTCGATTTTTCAGAACTCATCTCCAAAGTGCCGTCCCATAGAATTCTTGCAGTATTGAGGGGATTTTTAGAAGGTTTTCTACGCATATCAATTTCACCGGATGAAACCACAGCTTTACTGGTACCAGAAGATTTGTATATAAAAGGCATGAGCCCGGCAAGCGACCAAATAAAGAAAGCAGTAAGGGATGCATGGAGAAGATTGTTGCAACCCAGTCTTGAAACTGAATGCAGAACAGAGTTGAAACAAAAAGCAGATGAAGATGCCATTGCCGTATTTGCAGAAAATTTGCGCCAGTTATTGCTGAGTGCTCCATTAGGTGGTAAGCGAATTTTAGCCATTGATCCGGGATATAGAACGGGTTGTAAAGTTGTTTGTTTAGATGGGAAGGGAGCCTTGTTGCAAACAGGTTTAATTTTTGTACACGAAAGCAATAAGCAGTACGAAGCGGAGCATATTATTAAGGACTTTATTACGAAATATGACATACAGGCTTTTGCAATTGGAGATGGAACCGCAGGTAGGGAGACGGAGCAATTTATAAAAAAGTTACAACTGGGATTACCAGTGTTTATGGTCAACGAAGACGGAGCTTCCGTTTACAGTGCATCTGAAATTGCACGTGAAGAATTTCCTGATAAGGATGTAACCATTCGGGGTTCAGTAAGCATAGGCAGACGGCTTATGGATCCATTGGCAGAACTGGTTAAGATTGATCCCAAGAACATTGGGGTAGGGCAGTACCAGCACGATGTAAACCAGTTCAGACTTAAAGAAAGACTAGATCAAACCGTGGTGAGTTGTGTAAATATGGTTGGCGTAAACCTCAATACCGCCAGCAAACATTTACTGGCTTATGTAAGTGGTATCGGTTCAACCCTGGCAGAAAATATTATAAAACACAGGGGCGAGTTAGGCAAGTTTAACAGCAGGAAAGAATTGTTAAAAGTTCCACGACTGGGCGCCAAAGCGTTTGAACAATGCGCAGGGTTCCTTCGCATCAAAGATGGATCAGACCCACTGGATGCAAGCTCTGTACATCCTGAGGCTTACCCCCTGGTAGAGCAAATGGCTAAAGATCTTGGAAC
>JBBQVY010000118.1:0-15064 GCA_038211085.1 Chitinophagales bacterium
GTCTTTTTTGTTTTCTTTATTACGGTCGTAAAACCAAAGTGTACAAGGCAGGCTACGCGTATAAAAAAAGTTGTTACCGATGCTTACCATTATATCAACCGCACCAGTCTTAACCAGTTGTTCACGAATTAGTTTTTCAGAGTGACCGGCATCAGACGCAGATGAAGCCATCACAAAAGTGCAAGCTGGATTCTGATGGGGAACGGTATTTGAGCAGGACCCCCATTGGGATGGGCTCCTACGAAGTAGACGGCATAGCGGCCAAATCCTTTCAAAAAATTACACATATTCTACCTAAGCTTCCAAAACATCCCTTAAAGCTAGTTAAGGATATGTGAGGTCCCTATTAAAATCGTGTATTTCAGATCCTCCCTTTTGTTTCCAATAGAACGCCAATCATAGTCATCTATACTATAAATAGGAAGCATAAGTAAATTCTAAAAGAAAAAGATGAAGAAAGAGTGCTTTTTCAGTATGTCTCTCTCTAACCCTCACGCAAATAAATTTCTAACCGCATCTTCACACGTATACTGGTATGTGGTGTGAAGCTGTTGATTTGATCAAGGGGAAAAAGGTAATTGTTAGTTCAAAGTCGGGAAAATCGGGTTAATTATAGTGGCTAATAGAATAGGGCTAGTCTATATTTAGAATGCAACTGAATTGTCTGGGTATACTAATCGTTAAGTACTATCAATATGTTTGATATTTCGAACAATTAAAGTATTTTTGATTGAAATATCAAACATTGAGAAGTAAGAAGGTCATACTACTACCTAAAGCTAATCGAATAATGAACGTTCTAGGAACGAACATAAAGTTAGCCAGACGCAGACGCCGGCTAAGCTCTGAACAGGTAGCAGAAAGGGCGAATGTAAGCCGGTCTACACTATGGTTAGTTGAAAAAGGCGACCCAGGAGTAGCAATGGGTAACTATCTCCAGGTGTTGTTTGTATTAAGTTTAGAAAAAGATTTTGAAAAAATCGCTGCCGACGATGAGTTTGGTCGCCGACTTCAAGACGCCGGGTTAATTAAAGAAAAGTAAAGATTTATTATGGCTACAAGTACACAAGAAACAGACGCCTATGTTTATGTTCATTGGGAAGGAATGAAATCACCAGAGCTGATGGGGATTTTAAAAGGTATTCCCGGTAGGGGTAATTTAATATTCTCATTTGAATATGATAAGACCTGGCTAGCCAGGAACAACAGCTTATATCTCGATCCGCATCTTAAGCTTTTTACAGGTCCTCAATACGCTCCTTCCGAGAAACCGAACTTTGGAATCTTTTTAGACTCGTCCCCCGACAGGTGGGGGAAACTTTTGATGAGAAGGCGAGAATCGGCATGGGCAAGGTTAGACGGACGAAAAGGAAAAAAGCTGTCGGAGTTAGATTACTTGTTAGGTGTGTACGATGGACATAGAATGGGGGCTATGCGCTTCAAAACTAATACTGAAGGACCCTTTTTAAATGATAACAAAGAGATGGCATCACCACCATGGACATCACTTAGGACACTTGAAAATGCAAGTCTTCAATTGGAAAGAGAAGACGCAATCAATGATCCGGAATATCTAAAGTGGTTAAGCATTTTAATAGCACCTGGTTCGACACTTGGTGGAGCCCGACCGAAGGCTAGTGTTGTTGATCCTGAAGGTGCTTTGTGGATTGCTAAATTTCCCAGCTCAGGGGATGATCGTAATGTCGGGGCCTGGGAAAAAGTAATACATACTTTGGCTGGTATCGCCGGTGTACAAATGGCTCCTGGAGAAGCAAAAAGGTTTAATAGCAAACATCATACTTTTTTGAACAAACGGTTTGATAGAACTAACAAAGATGAAAGAATACATTTTGCTTCGGCTATGACGCTGCTAGGATACAACGACGGTACAGATTATAAAGATGGAGTCAGCTACCTGGAATTGGCTGAGTTTATAAACCGATACGGAGCGCATCCGACGCATGACTTACACCAACTTTGGCAGCGTATCGTTTTTTATATCTGCGTATCCAATACAGATGATCATCTTCGAAATCATGGATTTCTTCTTGCTGACAATGGGTGGATATTATCGCCTGCCTATGATGTCAATCCGGAGCCACTAAATCACGGATTGACTCTTAACATCTCTGAAAATGATAATTCATTAAGCCTGGATCTGGCTAGAGACGTGTCACAGTTTTTCCGTTTAAACGAAAATGAAGCCGAAACAATCATTGATAAAACGAAACGATCTGTAAGTCAATGGAAGGATATTGCAATCTCTCTAAGGATTCCCAGGGAGGAGCAGGAATTGATGGCGCCAGCTTTTTCCAAAACATGATCAAAACCCCTATCTTCTGAGGGCATGTTATGTGACCAGGAATATACTTGGGGGCTAACAACCAGCTATTCCTATTGAATCAATAACTCTATACCGGTTGAGCCAAACACACTTTTATATATTTCCTGCAGCTGAATTCAATCCTTGTTCAGTGAATTTTCTTTCAACTGAGTAAAGCATAAGTTTGGTGCTGATTGACTCGGTTATTTCGGTTTGCTACGACAGATCAAATAAAATCCACCTGGACGTTGGCTGGTCTTTTTCATTTACCTGGGAAATTGCAAAAGGTAAGGTTCAATAAATAGAGTAAGATGCTTACACCCACCTTACCATTCTTCTATCCATACTGTGATGTCATTATACTTTCGTTTCACGCTTTTGAAAAACAAAAGGAGCGGCGTTGGTTCCTGTGGTTTTTATAACGCCAAAAGCAAGTTTTAAACATTTAAAATTTAAAGAATGAAAAAAAATCAAATTCCAGGAAAACTGATATACGAATTTCTAAAAAGCAATCAAGAGGAGTTTATCAACCGTAGGGATGCCTTAGAAGAAAATGTGGTAACTGTAATTGAATATGAAAACGTCGTCGACTTCAAAAACTTGTTAATTCAGCTTGGATATTTCACGCCCAACATGCAGCCCTCTAAATGGGCACTTAAACAAGATCTATTAAGGTATAATGATGGAAGCAAATACTTTAAAAATGTATCTCGGCAGCCGGCTGTACTGTTCACGATTGCATTCATGGCTCACTTCAGTGAGAGGTTTATCGAGAACTGGGAAAAAACATGGTTGCCATCGAAATACGCGTGTATGAACTAACCAAGTAATGATAATGATAGTGACGGAAGTGAGGGATGTGACAATCCTTCACTTCTATCACTTCCCTCATTTCCTTTTTAAAAAATCAAAATATAAAAAAACAAAACTTCAAACATGCAAAGTGTAAACCTTAATACTTTAAATGAGCATTTAGTAGATCTGTTATTAGTACAATGCAGACAAGATATCCTGATAAATAAGCTGGAAGATTATGGAATGTGCTTAGATTCAATTCGCATCGCTGGAAAATTGTAGCTGCTATTGTTGGTATTGAGCCCGATGAACCGGTAGAGATGATTTTAGCCCCTACCTGGAACATAAACAAGTCTACACCTTACCATTCAATAGAAAGAACAAAAATTTTGAGTTATGATATTTTATCTGATGAATTTACTAACGTTATGCTCACTATCGAAGAATTAGATACGAAAATAAATGAAGGTTCAAAAAAGCTAGTGTTCAATGAATATGATGCTAAGAAGCGAATTAAAGAGCATTTAGATTACCTTCTTGTACAGGTCAAAATGCGAGACAAAAACAAAGTTTAATAACTCAAAAACTGAACACGTGAATTACAAGGAATTAATGTCTTAGGAAATGTTATTTCAAGCTGTGACGGAAGTGAGGTAACTGATGGTTTCTTTACTTCTGTCACTTCCTTCAGTGCTGATCTAGATATCCTACCCTCAAAAAGATTATCTAAACTTCAAACATTCAAAGTTTAAACCTACAATATTTAAAACAGACTTAATTTTTCACTTAGTCGAACGTATATTTTCAACGGAATGATGGTTTTAAAGTGAATGAAAGTTTTAGTTGTCTTATTAAGATCTTTCGAAAATGTTTTTGGTTCCAGCTTCAACATTTTTTTTCTATATTGCCCGTCCCAAAGAAAACTGTTTTTAACCGATTAATAGACATAATCAAATTTCATTGGTTGTGATGAAACTTCGTTAGATATTTCGTGGCTGAAGGATAAATATCTTGCTAACATAGATAACCTTTTTGACCCGGATGTACTAGCGGAGGTGATAGCAGAGAATTTGGAAAGTGCGTTGGGCTGTTTTCAGGAGATTATTACTGTCTTGCTTCGTTAATAATTCAAGCTCCCAATCGCTTATTACTCGCATCTTCAAATGGGCAGAAAGCGTTCATTGCGAAAATTTATTTCAACCATACCACTGTCGCCCTGGGCATTGATGGTGGCAATTGATTTAATACTGTTTTAGCTATCTTAATAACTTTTCTTCGGGGTTATTGGAATCAACAAGTCTATCATCTTTCCTGATATAGCTTTTAACCCTTAAAAAGCTGGCTGCTTAATCAAGTGTAGGGTTATTCAATACAAGGGATGTTGATTCATTCAATAAAAATTAATTCGTCATATTTCATGTAATCATTGCCACTAATATCATATTAAGAGTGGCAGTTTAGCTTTTCAAGCCTATCCATTTATTGGATGAGAAATCACTTTGATCATAAATTGTTTTATCCAAAAGGATAAATAAAAACAAATCTAAGATTTCTTCTTGTTCGGAAAAGTTGAATGATAGTTCCTATCTGAATTGTATTTTAAGGTTAATGGCCGACACATATCAACTTATTTTAAGTGACAGAATAGTTCAGGATTATTACAGCTTCCAAGGGGCTACCTGGAATATTTTCTATCGATAGCGTGGACGATATGCCTGTCGAAACGGTTCCGGTGGTAGTTACTGAAAACTGTTGGCTGGCAGAACCTTGTACGGGGGCAGTTACCGAAGTGGTATTATCTGCCACCCAATTTAGGTTTTCTTTTCGCCAGAGTTTTCCGCTTAGTAATGTTTTTGTCTTGCTTTTGAATAGTGCCGGAAACCATAAGTCATCCAGAGTTATAGATAAAGTAGTACCGCCACTTGCCTTCATTCTAGCCCAATCTGCCGCAAAGTCGCGGCGCAGGTCTAACAAGATATGTTGGGGTCCATCCTGTACATTTATGGCGGCATTGATTGCAGTATTGGCTGGAACACTCAGGCTGCCCGAGTTCCTTGCGGTATAACGTACATGCAGGACCAGATCGGAGATGGTATCGTAGTCGAATGGACGAAAAGTCTGGGGCAGTGCAAACCGCCAGGAGGATATAACGCCTGCGCCTTCGAATGGTAGGTAACGTTCATCGCGTAGATTGAATTCAAATAGGCCGCTGTCGTTTTGCGCCGTGCTGGTGGCAATTGACTGAATGGGGATATAAGAGGCACTGAAATTTGAGTCAACATCGGTGTAGCCCGTTCCTTTTACCAATGCCTGGTTGCGCAACCGATTGCTAAGTAGGGTAAGCGTACCTGGGACACCGGTATATGGGCCAACAATGCAAGGTACCGACACACTCATACTTTTAATTCGTCGGAAGTAATGACCCGGGAAATCCATATCGAAGAGCCATTCAGGAAGGCTGAAGTCGCAAGAGCCTGTCGCCCGCAAAACCTGTAGTTGCCCGGCATCCAGTTGACGCAGGGAGATGTGTTTGGTAATTTCCAGCTCACGGGAATTTTGACTCAAGTAGGCTATTTCCAGCCTTTTGATATCCAATGCAAGGCGTTCGCCGGCTAGCAGCCCGGAGCGCTGGCTGTCCCAGTTGTCGTTTCGGATTATATTTAGCGGAGGTACACCCAATTCTCGCTGGACCGAGCGTTCCGCCGTACGGGCCATTTCGAGGGCCAGTCGGTAGGTACTTGAATGGATGGCGATGAGTTCGTTAGCCATCCATTGATACAACTGCTGATTGGAAAATTTGCTGCGCATCATTTCATCCACCGCTTTTGATTGTTCTATCTGCACCAGATGGTTGTCCAGCTCTTTTTTGCTGATCTGGATACGGATCTCATTAGCCAGTATCTGCTTGTCGATCTGCTGCAACTCTTTGAGCGATTGATTGCTCTGAAAAGCCCATTCATCGCGGCGGCGTAAGTGGCCAGCTATCATGCCCTGTTGTTCGGCATAATTATGCCAGCTTTGCGAAACAATAGAAAATGCTTCTCCCACTACTCCCGATGATTGGCCCAAAAAATTCATTACTTTGGAAGCGCCTGATACTTCATCCGTTACTTTATTCGGCACCATTAATGCAGCAGCTGCATAAAATCCGCCGCCGGCTGCTTTAGCTAAGTTTGCTGCAATTGACCATGTGTTCGCTCCTTGAAAGCCAACATATTGTTCATTCTCTTCTTTAATCAAACCCAGGTCCGAACGATTGCTTGCCATACCAGAATCGGCATTTCCCAACATGGATTCCTCACCGGTAGTTTCATTTTCTGCTGGCGCAGCATTGCCTTTTTTACCCAGTAAACGCAGGTATTGCGTGTAACGGGTAGTAACAGTTATCCTGCTGGCGCGCAGTGCGGTGATATTACTTTCTGCTTCACTTATTTGTAATTTTCTTACATCTTTTACCAAAGCAAGAAGGCCGATTTCATTGGAAGAACGCAATTGCGATAAACGCTCTGAATCACGTTTCTCAATGGCAGACAATAAAGCGGCACCTAATGCTTTGGCTTCATTAGCCAGCTCAGCAGCACGGCCACCTAATACATTATACCGGTAATTTGGCGGAGGTGCATACAATCCGCTGATCACATCGGCCAGATCAAGACCTGCGGCAACAGCACGGATCAGCAATTCGGGGTCTATAGGCGCGTCAGTTAATGCAAGTGTCCGCTCTATCCCTTCTATATTGCGGCAATGCCGGATATTGAAGAGACGGTCATCCATGATGTTCCAATAATTCAGAATCTTGTCATTAAAAGGCATACAGAAATAAAGCATTCCTGCTGAAGTGGGAAATTTTTCCGTTTTTTCGTCTATGAAGTGGTGGTGAGACCCCATGCCACGGCTTCCAATATCAATCCAGAAATCTGCAAAATCGTCCCATTTGCCAACCTGCTGATTATAGCTTATTGCTTCGCGTTTTGATTTTCCTGCATGTTGCTTTGGCCGGCGGCCAAGGATTTTCTGCGCCAGCACATACAACATGACGGCCTCATTGATCGATTCGCGGGTATCCTGCCGGTACATATTGTCAGCCCATGCTAAAAGATTATCCAGGTAGGCAAACAGGGTACGCCATAAAAAGGCGATCTGCCGCCTGCGTGCTATGACAAATGGCCGGAAAGGCATTTCCCGCCAGCGCTGGATAAGCTTTTGAAATGCAGCGACAGGTTTTGCTTCAACATTAAAACCAGCAGCTACCTGCGCCAAGACTTTAAGATCATCGATCACTTGTTTGCGTAGATCTAATTCTTTAAACGCACGGAATTTCAAGAACCGTTTAGCATCAGTGCCAGAGTCACCACTTGTAGGATCAAATACATACCGTAACCATTTCTCTGCATCTTCAAACTTGTGTTGTTTGGATAACTGATCCGCGATCATCAACGGTGCATGGAAAAATACTTCCCAGTTGTAACAGGCGTAGGGCAGGCGCGAATCGAAAGTAAAAAGGCCATTTTTAATATCAGTCCAACTTTCTTTCATGTTGATAACCGGGACCGGCAGTTGATTTATACCCGATCCAAAATTGGAAAATTGAAGAGCCGGTAATGATTGGTGTTCTGACCATTCGGCCCGTCGAAGTAATGCTTCCTTATAAGAGTCCGGGTAAACAAGAAAGCCACTCTTGTCCAAACTTTCAAAAAATCCAAGGTCGATATAACAACCAAACCCATTCTCCGCATAATGCCAGCTCTTTGGTATATCAGAGTTGCCCGGGACGCTATCCGGCGAAGATGACCCAACAATCCAAAATTGTGATGCCGGCGTAGGAGTAAAGATATTTGATTGGGTTATTAAATAGGTCTCAATTTGCAGGGGAGTTACCGGGGCTGGTAATTCTCTAGTTGCAATCTCCCGAAAGCCATTTATCCACGGACGAGAATCCTTGACAGGGTTATAAGGATCGTTTTGATTATCTGGAGACAATTCAGAAAAAACATCGTCACGGGTCAACAGGAAATCTGATACCGGTGCGAGCTTTTTCATTGATTCGAGGTCGTAGCCAATTTCAGTTGCATTGTACATCGATCCGTCGAACTCAAAATACAAATGTTGTGTGGTTACAAAACCAGCTTCAATCTGAGGCAAAGGCTTAGTGCTTGTTAATATAATTTGTTTACTGACCCCCGTATTTTTTACTTCATTAAGTGTTAAGTTGAGTGTACAGTTATCAATCTGCGGTTGTATTCCCAACTTCCATTTCATTTCTTTGGACATCCCCGGCTTCAATGTCAGTTGTTCTGAGTCAATCGTACACGAGTAGGTTCCGTTATTTATATTATCAAGTTCGAGATACGAGGTTGTATTGGTAGAATCTGTGGCAGTTAGCTTGATCCGCGCATGGCAATAAATAATCCTGCGTGAACTTCTTTTTTTAAGCTCTTCATAGAAAATTGTGAAATACGCTGTATTCCTGTTTGTAATTTTACTTTGATCAAGTATATCATACCGAAATGTATCGCTCCAAAATTCAACAATAAATCGCTTTACATATGCTTTTATTTCATCATCACTTGGAATAATAGTGAAGTAATTGCTGTCTTCAATTTGTGTTATTGGATATCCAAGGACATCATACCTTCGGGCAGCTTCTGTAATATTGAAAAAAAGCACTTTTCTGCCACCAATGGTTGCATCATCTTTCATTAAGCCTTCCAATGCACTGTGATTCCAAGGATAACCCCGACCCCAATTGCGTTTGATATAGCAATATAAAATCAATTGCCTCTTGATATCTTGTGGAAGTTTCCCGTCATCAGCAACACTAGGCAAACTTCCATTTCCATATCCATCAGAGATTTTCAATCCAGCATAACTATTGTTAATAAGTGCTTCAAGAAAATCAAAAAGAGGATTCTGTGAAGTATTATCGCTAGGATATGTTTGGTTAATCCATGATGTATTAGATGGCACCTTAGATTCCCTAATTTCTGTTGGTGTGTCAAAGCCCGTTAATGCGTAAACAGAAATTTTCGCGGCGCTACCATCAAGTCTTGTTTTGCATCGAAAAGCAAAACCCCTTCTTTCATCAGAAAAGGCCGCTGTCTTATCTCTCCAATAATCTCTTGACACACTTGATTTTCTCCAATTTTTTCCATCGTTACGAGACCAGGCCATTTTTACTTCCCATGAATCACCCGAGGCATCGTTTTTAACACGTCGAATCACCGGCCATGCCAAATAAAAATTTCCGCCCAACACAAACGGCATAACATGGTCACCCTGAATATCCAATTCAATCCTTTGCCAGGGCGACCATTCCATAAACATGCTACCAAAATCAATACACTTACGCCAGTAGTAAGCATAGGGGGGATTTTGGGTGCGCCCGATTACATAGAGAATGCGACGTTTGGGTAGCCCATCTTTTATTTCTACACTGCCATCGCTTTTCAGGGAGATATCTTCATACATCCCGAGCACATCTATTTGGCCCATCTGTGCCACATCATCCAGAAACTGCCCGAATGCTTCTTTTGCAAGATCCTGATTAACCTCCCCCTGGCCAAGCGCTGATTCCAGCTGTTTGAAGCTGGACGATTTGTCGTCACGCAGCTCAGGGTATAGCCAGTTCTCAGGGAATAGGAACACTTTGCGGTTGGCTTCCCATACGCGGTAATTGCGCATCCAGGTCCATTGCTCTTTTAATTCCTTGGCTGCTTTTATGGTTGGCTCCAGCCCAAATAATATCCTTTGCATAAATAACTGAACAGCGCTGATGGCTTCCAGAACTTTTGTGGTGTTCAGGCATGGTTCCACCAATGGATCAATGAGGTAAAATTCATAAAGGTCATTCGCATTTTTGTATCGATTTTTATTAACAAGGTATGAAACAACTGCATCTCTCCGTTGCTGGCGGATTGGATCATTAATTGACTTTGAAACCATTGGCCAATCAGTTTCCCCAACTCTTGCCCGCACTAAATCTTTGGCAATCTCAGCCGTTTTGGTATTATCAGTAATATCGGCTAATTCTAAAAAATGGGTTACAGTAACATCCATTTTGCGAACAAGCAAAAGTATATTAAAGACTTTTTTCAACTGGACAGGATCCATCAATTGCTTCTGTAGGGTGATGCCGCAAATTTGTGAAACTATACTGAATGTATCAGTAACAGGAAATCCTAAGCGCTTGGTCATAGGTAGCAGCATGTCCGGCCTAATAGCGGCATTTGGTTTTTGCAAGTTATCAAATGACTCTTTCAATGTTAATTGTGAAAGGTGGTCGGGATGTTGCAGCCAGAGCAAAGCTTCAAAAGCTTCCCAATTAACATTAGGTCCCATAGCTGTTGAATGGGCAGTCGCCAGCATATTCCTCCATTTAATACCGGATTGATTGCCCAAAATAACCCGGTCGGCCAAGTTCATAAATTTAATATCCAGGCGAAGTGTGCTTTGTACATATATAAAACGGTTTAATCGGTCTGCCCAGTTAAGAAGCAATTGTTGATGAGGTGTAGTTACTCCTGCTAATGTTTCATGATCCCAGAATGCCGGATCTGTGAACAATTGCCATGACAGGTTATTGCTCCCATTTACATCATCCAGCAACAGACTTTCACCCAGCAATGGAGTAATAAATGAAGACGATAATCCTGATAATTCAGTCACGATAGCAACCAATTCGATTTCACGCCGACGTTGCGCTATTGATACCAGCAGAATATCATACCTTTCGAGGGCCGACTTGTTATCTGTTGCTATAGTGGATACCTGGAGCAATGCGTCTACCGTAGCTTGTGAAACAAGCGGAAACCATTCACCAAGGGTATGAGTTAATTCTGGCCTATCATGTAAAATATCTTTTATGGAGTTAAGCTCTTCAACACTCAATGCACTTGAATTAACGGCACTAACTTTCTTAATTGCATCAACAACTTTTCGAGCCTTAGTGTTATCAAAAATTTCAGTAAGTGCCTGTATTACCTGCTGTTCTTTATCTACTTCAGGCTTACTATCAGTTATTGAACGTAAACGTGTCTGCACCTTAGTCAAAAAATCTTTCAGTTGTACATCGGTTTTAATACTTGCAGGCAACGGGTACACAATTGATACCAGCTCAGCCCTTGTTAGCAAAATCTCGGCGGCTTGATCGATAGTCATCCCCACCATTGTAATTTGATCAGCGGCCAAACAAAGTTTTTCAAATCCTATCCAGTTAAAAGGCGTCGTAGTCCAGTCAAAACCAGTAATTGCCTTAAGCAATGCAAACTGACTGGCCGTAATTCCCAATATTGTATGAGCAGAAGAGATAGACGAAGGAAGCTGAATTAGATGACCTACACTGATCCCGTATATATTGCAAAGACGCTGTAATAATGCCAATTTAACCAGAAGAGTTTCTCTGTTCGCAATTGTTATATTATTAGTTTCCAATCCACCGCAAGACACAATAGCCGCATCAAGTTCAGCACATGACCAACCTGTAAGTTTATTCTTTAAACGTACAAACCTGTGGATACGATTTAGTGTTGCCTCAATATCCTTTGCGGCAATTTCGAGATACATTAAACTGGTTTTGCATTGTTGCCTGTTGGTCATTAACAGCCTGCCTACAAACCGGGTTGCAATCATTTCTTCAAATTCGTCAAGGTTCAAACCTGTAGTTTCCAATAATATCGAAACTCTTTTTATGGCATCATCCACTTTTACATTATCAAGTTTTTTGCCCGAAGCAGGATCAATTATAGTAACACGGTGATTTGCATCAGGGAATAAACCATAAATATTCCAGGTCGTAATATTATTCTTTCCTGTCAGTAAATCCCATTCAGATATACTATTCCGAGAAGATGATTGGATGAAAGAAAGGTTAAGTATTTCAGCGGCTATTTTATTTTCATCAACAGACGGAACAGATAAAAGCAAATCAAGACGAGTAACCGCTAGCTTAGCTAGGTAGGCATTTGTTTCTATTTTGGATAATTCAAAAGGCAACTGCCAGGGAAATACCTCTTTGGCTATTTCAATATAGGCTTCACTAATGGGTTGTTCATCATTATTTGGTATAACTATAGTAATGTTTTTATTGTCAACAATCGCTTTCTCCAATATCCGTAGAACAAGGTCTATGTGTTGAATTTCCTTTTCTGCATTCATACAACTAAGCGGAAGCTCAGTTATATCTTTTCTCCTTTTATTTAATGCATCTAAACCGGTATGTGGCATTTTCTTGCCTTTTTCCCTCTCTTTCTCTTTTCGTTCTTGGGGTGTTTCTTTTAGTGTACACTTCCGTAATAGATTTAATAAATCAACCAGGTAAGCAGGCTGCCCCAGCATAGATTCGCAAGGCTTGCACATGCACTCATCCATGTCGCCAAAAAAACCAGGCAGGGTAGGCAAGTTCTCTCTGTCTGTCGGAGACAAGGGTTCAGCCGGTTCATAAACGCCGTCGGGTAAAAAATATACACTGCCGTTGTTAATTCCCAATTCCACACCCCCCTTTATATAGCTGTCAGACCTTTGCAGGAAGCCATCTACCAGATCGTTGGCTTGCACCTCGGGAAATTTGTCGTTGAGCTGGCTGATGATAAAGTCGCGGCCGTAGCGGATAGCAATGGCCGGTGTAAGCGCACCCACCGTTAGCAGGTGGCTTCCAAGCTCAAGGTTAAGGCCGGAACGCAGGTACCTTCCAAGGTTTTTAAACGTATCCTGCCATGCGGGAAGTGTTTCGTCTTTTTTTATAGCGGTCTTTCCCTGGATGATGGCTTCCACAGTGGCGCCATCTTTCCTCAGAATTTCCTGGATTTCTGCTTTTGCAACACCCGGTAGTTGCACTTGTCCGGCGTTCACCCGCGATTGCAAAGCCACGAGTGGATATTGCTTTTCTACATTTACCTGCGCCTGCATTACGGTGTCGTGACCTGATGAGGTCTGCCCGGCCACATTTATCCATTCTGCTATGCCTATCGTGGCCAACGGCGATATGGAATCCGAATTGCCATCGAGGCGTGCATTGAGGTTTTGAAAAAGCGCCTCTTGTCCATTTACTAACTGGTTTATACGAAGGCCTCTCACCAATGAATTGACTGCCCTTTCTTCACCCGGATGCTGCTTAACTAATTCTAAAACTGCATCGGGATTTTCCATTCCTTTTTCCTGCACAATCGCTAATGCATCCAAAGCAAGTTTTCGGGAAACGGGTACATTAACAGAAGAAAGAACCCGTGCAAAGGGGCTATCAATGGTTTGTTTAGGGTCTACCAATTGCAGGCGTTTGATTATTTGAATTGCCTTTACCAACTCTTCTATATTCTTATCATCCATTGCAGGAATGCGATTTGCAAAGATTGCCGCACTTATGGCCCGCTTCAAATTTTCAGCAGACTGCTGTAAAACGGCATCCAGGTTATTTGCTACATCCTGGCGAGCAAGGCCGTAAAAAAAAGACCAGCCATATTCAATAATGATATCCTTTTCTTCCGCATGTTCTGCATTTAACCTTTGAGCTGCATCATTAAATATTTTACCAGAGGTAATCCATGCATTAATTGCCAACCGGTCCAGATTGGTTTCTGATACAATGAAATCGACATCGGTATCCGTTAAGTCAACCGGTGAGAGGTCTTCATATTTAATAGCTTTTTCTTCTTTAATCTTTCGTTGCCCCTTTAGCAATGGCAATACCTGTTCATTCACTCTTTCCCATTCTGATTTTTCTTTAGTGGCAGGCGCAACAGGCAGGGTAAGATTTATTTCCTGTACTGCGGCAGCATTAAAAAATATTTCCGAGGCTATCAAAGTTTTCTCTTCTTTATCATTTGCTTTTTCAATCACCCGCACCTGCAGGTCGGCATTGCCTTTATTTGCTTTTCCCAGCTTATCCGGGCTATAGGCTATTTCGTAATAGCCGGCTTTATCGGTGTTGGCCTTTCCTAATAATGTTTCGGTACGAAGATCTTTATCATAGGCATATACCTGGCCATTAGCAAATGCGCTGCCATCGGGTTTACGTATATACCCCTGTACTTTGAAACGCTTATCCGTATTGACTGGAGGGTTGTTTTCTTTCTCCCTATCAAAAACAATTTCAACAATAACCGACTCAGTTTTTATATTCCACATCACAGAGTTTTCTGTACTGTGAATGAGTGCTCCCCCTTCATAAATTTTAAAATAGATATCGGGGTTTCTGTCTAAAAACAATTCTTGGTACCGGCTTTGGTTAAAGGTGATGGTAAAAGCGCCCTGCTCCTCACTTATGGCTTCGCCAACAAAATCATCAATGAGCAGGTCTTTATCCCAGGCCTCTACCCTAAGCTTAGCAACTGGTTGGTTATTTGAGCCTGATAATTTACCCAGTATTTGGATGGTGCGATTTGACATGACGTGCTTATTTTAATGTTTTTATTTTTGTTTCGATTGTTGATGACATTAACCGAAATGAAGGCTAATTAAGTAAGTTCATACAAATGAGTATTGACCAACTACTACACCATTTTAATTAAAGCAAAAATTATCCAGGTACAATTCCTGTCCGCCGATAATTATTGTTGTAATATCTGAGGGGGATTTAAAATTGAGCGTTCCTTTCTCGCCCACCTTTGTTCCCTGGGCGTTTAAGATTGGTATCGGATTAATTTTGGTAATCGTTACTCCATTAACAACTATTGATGCAGGCATGGCAAGCATGTTGCCGACATAAAGGTTTCCATTATTTGCGCTTACATTGACGGTTCCACCCCGGTCTAAATACTCAAATTCTGCTTTTCTTGTACCGGGTCTAATCTTTATGCCCCTTTTAAATTTAAAATAGAGCAAAGTGTTAGACATGCGCAGTATTTGACCAGTACCAAAAGGAGAGGGTTGAGTATTTAGTACTTTACTTTGACCTATAATATACGACCCCTGCGGAGTAGTAATTCCCTTGAGCCTGGCATTAAGCCCAAGCCC
>JBBQVY010000119.1:0-14834 GCA_038211085.1 Chitinophagales bacterium
CCTTCAATCACCAAATATTGATTGCCGGAAATTAAAGTTCCTAAAGTTGTTTTTATCTTTTCTATATCAATCCTGATACCTTCATTTTTTGCAGCCAAATGTGGGGAAGCAGGCATTTGAAGTTTATATACTTCGGGATGACTAATAGTTGCCGGATTATTTACCAGTTCTTCCACTCTCAAGGCATCTGTTCCATCTTCAAACCCTGCTTGTATTGGTTTCCAATAATCAGCCTGCAAGGCTTCTGTAACTATAGCTGAGATGACAGTTTTTCCAACCCCGGTGCCAATACCTGATATAAAAATTGGAAGCATTTTAAGAAGTAAAAATTAAAAATCAATAACGTAATAACCTAAAATAGCAACTACTTCATTATTTGATTAAGAAACCTGAAACTTACAGATTAATGGTTCTTAAGTAAACATAATGGAATTCAGTTTTTAGGCTGCTTTAACCTTAGTAGAAATTCCTGATAGTCTTTACCTAAACCTTATTACCTTATTACCTTATTACAATTGGCTTGCCTACAATAGCTAATAAGGTTATATCTCACTTTAATAGCTTTTAAACTATGGTTAAACAGCCTTTTTGGAAAAGTAAAAATCGCACTCCACTAAGTTTACCAAAGAGCCAAAATAATTCAACTTCGCAATAGAATACAAATCAAGTCTATTCTTCAACAGGAGCAAAAAAGGTAAAAATGGTTGTTCCATAATTGCGGTGAAAAGCATAGCCAGGTGTTTTTTCGTAAGCGTTACGGGGCGTATGTTCCAGCACAAAAAATCCACCTTTCTTTATCATGTTTCTTTTTATAATAATCTCCGGAATGTTATCTATGGTTCCCAGGGCATAGGGTGGTCCGGCAAAAATAAAATCGAACGGCTCGTTGCACGAATTAAGAAAGGAGAACACTTCCATTTTTAACACCTTACAGTTTTCAATTTTTAATAGGGCAATGCTATTCTTTATGAAGGTGTGCATGGTAGTATCCTTTTCAACAATGGTCAGGTCTTCAGCGCCCCTGCTGGCCAGTTCGTAGCTGATGTTGCCGGTGCCTCCAAACAGATCCAGTGTTTTAATACCCTCCAAATTCATCCTGTTTTGCAAAATATTAAACAGGCCTTCTTTAGCTATATCGGTGGTAGGTCTTGTATGCGGCATTTTTGCCGGAGGATTAATTCTCCGGCCTCCGAGTGTTCCTGAAATAATCCTCATATTGCCAGGTTGAAAAGAGGCGTAAAATAATGAAGTGGATATTGATTGCCTGTTAAATTGATCTTACCCAACTGTATGGTTTCAATCGTTACGTTCTTGAAGTATTTCAATAATAAAGTGTGTAGAGCAGATGGAATATCAATTACCCCACTAATTCTTATAATTAATTCGTCCGCATTTAGCTCCAGTTGTTTAATGAGGTTCAACCAATGATACACTACATCTTCAGCTACCTGGTATGGGTAACTTCGCATCAATTGTAATTCTCCACCCTTAAAAACTGCTACTACAAAGGAATTTTCGTAAAACACTACATTCATCAGCACCTCCGGCTTATTCTTGATCAGCATCCATTTTTCAAGCAAACGGCTGTATGTGTGCCTTGTTTTATTTATTTCAAACCGATCCTTTATATAATCAGTTATAACCGATTTAAACCGGTATACATTTATGGGGCTCTTATTTTCTAAAATTTTATCAAATGCAGTTGAAAAGCCGAAGCCCTCGCCCAAAGAAGCAACCAGGTAATCATCCACTAAATCCTGCTGAAACATAGCGGGAGGTACAAGAACATGGAGATCATTATTTATGAATAAAGTGGTAGTAGCATACTTCCTGCCCATCACGGCTGAAACATCAACAAATTCCTTAAACAGCAGATCGGTATTTTGTTTTTCCTCTTCAGTAAACGTAAACCATTCCAATGCATTCACATTGTCGGCCCTGCTTTTAACAACAAGACTAAAATGATTGTTTCCTGCCTCAATAATCAAATGATCACTTTCTTCGGGTTGATAGTTTTCATTTGAATAAATACTGAAAATTTTATTAGCCATTTGCTGCTTTTGCGATGCAAGTATACAAATTATTTATCGGCAGAAAAGTGCAAGCATCTTCTCATGCCTATTGTTTCCATGCACTTTGAGTTGTATTAGGTAAGGCGCCCCATACATTTCATATGGGGTATGGCACATCATTTGACTGGTGTACTGATAGGGCTATGTTAAGATTAGCCAATAGAACTCAGTCAAAATCCATTTCTGATGCCCTTGAATTCACAAATGGTTTACCTTGCACCGCGTTTAAAAGATTGATATGTTAGACCTTTCAAATTTCGATCCCAATGTTGCGGGAAATCCGAACAACAACATTTTTGGATTGCCTTCTACTGAGGAAGAAGCCCGTGTGGTTTTATTACCCGTTCCCTGGGAAGTTACTGTAAGCTGCGGCGCAGGTACTGCCCGGGCTGCTGAACACATTTTTAAAGCCAGTTTACAGGTAGACCTGTTTGACCCTGATATGCAGGATGCCTGGAAAGAAGGTTTCTTTCTTAAAGCTTTGGACCGCAAACTTTTATTAAAGAGTGATTACCTGCGCAAAGAAGCCGAACTGTACATCAATTTTATTTCTAAAGGAGATGAAGTAGACGGAAATAAGTTTATGTGCAAGAGCCTGAAGGATATAAACGAAGGCAGCCTTTTTATGAATAACTGGGTGTACGAACATACCAGGGAACTGCTTAAAAAAGGTAAACTCGTAGGACTGATTGGTGGCGATCATAGTACCCCACTCGGATTTTTCAGGGCTATAGGTGAAAAATATGGTGAGTTTGGCATCTTGCAAATTGATGCACATGCTGACCTGCGTAATGGTTACGAAGATTTTAAATACAGTCATGCTTCTATAATGTACAATGCCCTTGCTGAGGTACCTAACCTTAGCAAGCTGGTACAGGTAGGCACAAGGGATTATTGCTCTGAAGAGTATCAATTTATTTGCGACAACAACGAGCGTATTGTAACCTATTTTGATGCTGAAATAAAGACCCGCCAGTACGAGGGCGAAACCTGGAAGAGTATAGCAGACGAAATTGTAAACCAGCTACCCCAAAAAGTATATTTTAGTTTTGATGTGGATGGGCTTGATCCAAAACTTTGCCCCAACACAGGTACTCCTGTAGCTGGTGGTTTTGAAGTTGAGCAAATCAATTACCTGTTTAAAAAGGTCGTTGCATCGGGCAGGCAGTTAATTGGTTTTGATTTAAACGAGGTAGGTGTGGGTGAAGGTTTTGATGCCAATGTTGCCGCAAGAATATTATTTAAACTCTGTAACCTGCTGGTTAAAAGTAACAGCCCTGTACCTGAAATGGCAGAGGTATAAAACGAAATGAGTTCTTATACATGGTATACGATTACCTGATTACCTTAAAGAGACCAAACTATAAAGTGATTGACCTGGTAAGCCAATTATTATACCTGGTTGCCTTTGCTACCTTCATTTTTTTTGCATCAAAAGCAACTGGTATTGTTAATGTGTATTGGATTTCAGCCCTTATTATTTTGGTTATTTTTTTATACCTGAAGTTTAAAGTTGTAAGAAAAGAACGCGTTTACTACACTGCCGGCCTGGCTATAGCTGCCATAACTTTTGCAGCTGGACCCAATAGAAACTGGCTGTTGTTTGTATTGTATGTTGCCTGCCTGTTACTTGAAAGAGAACTGAAGTTTCATAAAGAAATCGGCTTTACTGAACAGGAAATCGTCTTCAACACTTTATTGAAAAAACATTACGATTGGACTGATATGAACAATGTTTTAATTAAAGACGGTTTGCTCACGATGGATTTCAAGAATAATAAGATGATGCAAAACGAAATTGAAGGTGATGTATCGAAGGCAATAGAGGAAGAATTCAATACTTTTTGCAAAAACCAGTTGGAGACTGAAAAAAATGAATAGTGAATAATGAATAGTGAATAATAAAGAAAAAACGAATTGTCAATCGTCTTGATGAAGTCAACACTCACTTTTCTCCTCACTCATCATTCAAAATTTAAAATCAACATAAATCAAACAGATAAAAAAGGTGAAAATGAAATTGGTTTACTGTATCCATCATTCAAAATTCAACATTGAACATTGAACATAAATAGATTTTACTTATAACCTACAACTTAAAACCTACAACTAACTTTTAACTCATAACTCTGTACTCTTAACTCTCCTCCATGCACTCCCCTTACATTTTATATTCAGACGGTAGCGGCAATATTTTTGAAGATACCAGCCTGTATGTTACCGGTCGCACCGGATGGGATGCAATAGCTATACCCGAAGATGAATGGATTGAATTACCTGAAGGCGGACAGTTGTATGAACTGCCCGGCCGCAGGGGAATTGGAATAGATGTTGAAACAGGAGACATGCGTTTGTGCGAGAAGGGTTGGGCAGTTGCGGCATTTATTCCACCCGCACATACGGGGTTTTACCTTGCTGCTTACGAAGCCGCACCGGATGCACCAACTTTACCTCTTTTTTGTTATACAGCCGCCGGCTGGGAAGCTGATAAGTTTTATGTACCCGCTATACTAATTGAGCAGGACATCAGGCAGAACAGTAGTGGATATGATGAGGATACGGTAACGCTTGGTGTAGAAAAATTGTTACAGTCCTACCCGCACAACCGGCTGGTAGAACACCTGGCAAACAACTGTGCTCTAACTTATAAATGCCCAGCTGCCCGTAATTTTTTTATTGGCCGCTGGGAGTGTCCCATACCCTCATCACCTGCCTGTAATGCCAATTGTTTAGGGTGCATTTCTTTTCAACCCGAAGAAGAAACCATCGTCTCCACACAGGACCGTTTGACCTTTAAGCCGACCGCCCACGAGATTGTGGAGTACACCGTACCGCATCTTGAAACCGCGGCTTACCCTATTGTAAGTTTTGGCCAGGGTTGCGAAGGCGAACCTTTATTGATGTGGCAAACCATTCGCGAAGCCATTATTGAAATACGCAAACACACAACAAAAGGTAGTATTAACATCAACACCAATGGTTCTATGCCTCAGGCTGTAAAAGCCTTGTGCGAAGTGGGACTTGACAGCATAAGAGTGAGCCTGAACAGTGTACGGAAACATGTTTACGATCCTTATTACTGCCCCAACAATTATAAGTTTGAAGACATTATTGAAAGCCTGAAAGTAATGAACAGCTTTGGTGGCTGGACGAGCATTAACTACTTCGTTTTCCCTGGAATGACGGACAGTGTGGAGGAGTACGAGGCATTAAGAAAAGTCATAAGCGAGACTGGTTTAAAGATGATACAGTGGCGCAATTTCAATATTGACCCCGACTGGTACCTCGGTAAAATTAACATTGCCGACACTGGCGAAGCGCTTGGCGTTAAACAACTCATGGAGTTGATTCATGAAGAGTTTCCCGAGGTAAAGTTTGGTTATTTCAATCCACCCATGGAGCGTATAAAAGGTGATTTTAAATTGGATTTTGCGCACCATTAACTAATTATGTACTTAGCTGCATTCCTTATTTTGGCTTTTGTTGGTGCATGCCCCATAACACGTTTTTCTCTTGTGGACTCATTTTTAAATATTTCCATTTCTACCTTAAATTTTGCAAAAAGGATATTAACCACAGAGAAAAACAAGAGTCTTTCACAAAGGACACAAAGATTCAACTCTGGCTTTTCTCTGTATTTCTTTCTTTGTGGTCTCTGTGGTTATATTTTTTTTAGGTTAGTTAAATGTGCCCACGCGATAGGATACACTTACGGGGTACTGATGTTTCAATATTCAGCCAAAACTTTCACCGTACATCTCATTCAATTTTATTATCACTCCTAAATGACCACCGAACTTATCCTATTGTGTTTGGTAGCCTTTGCTGCCGGTTTTATTGATGCTATTGTGGGTGGTGGCGGATTGATACAAACACCGGCTGCGCTGGTCTTGCTTCCTCAATATGCTGTTGCAACCGTCATAGGTACGCTTAAAATTCCGGCGTTTTGCGGTACCAGTTTTGCCGCCGTACAATATGCCAGCAAGGTTAGCATGAACTGGAAGTTGCTAGGCATCATGGCCTTGATTGCAGGCACGGCAGCTTATGGAGGCTCTACCCTTCTCAGCACCATGCACAACGATTTTATGAAACCATTGCTGCTGGTTATACTCAGCCTTGTTGCTATTTATACCTATTCAAAAAAGAACTTTGGTACGCACAGCGAAAAAGATCACTCGCCCCAACAGCAAATGATGTTTGCAATTATCATCAGCATCGTCATTGGTTTTTATGATGGGTTTATCGGCCCCGGGGCAGGAAGTTTTCTTGTTTTAAGTTTTATAACCCTCCTTGGTTTTGATTTTTTAAAAGCAAGTGCCCATGCCAAACTGGTAAACATGGCTACTAACCTGGGCTCTATTATTTTCTTTTTAGGCAGTGGAAGAATTCTTTTTGCTATTGCCATACCCATGGCTGTTTGTAATGCGGCAGGCGGTGCATTAGGCGCACGAATGGCCATTATAAAAGGTAATAAATTCATCAGGGTTTTCTTCCTCATAATAGTAATAGGCACCATCATCCGCTTTGCGTACGATGTGTTCTTTAAACATTCTTAACCTTTTTTTACGGGCATTACCATTTACAGGCATGGTTATGCATGTAATTTTCAACGGTAAATTGACAGAGAACTAAAGGCCTTACCTATATTTGTTATGAACAACATTTTGTACATGTCGCCTGCAATTGATAGAGAGAAGAATGTAAAAGCAAGTATATACACGACTGTGGTTTGTGCCCTGGTGTTTATTATTTTCTTTTTTGCAAAATGGACATTGCCAAATATTCCTCCGCCACCACACGATGAAGGCATTGAAGTAAACCTGGGCAACAGCGACCAGGGATTAGGCGATATAGCCCCTCAAGTGCCCGGAGACCCAACCAACGACGACAAAACCAGTTATAGTCCACCGCGAACTTCGCAGCCGGCACAACAACAGGAGGAGCCCATTAAAGGTGATGAAAATGAAACAGCTGATGCACCGGTTGTAAATAACAATCCGAAACCTGTTGTAAAACCTACCATTACCAAAACCGTTGTTGAAAGCAAACCTAAACCCAGCACACAACCGGTTTCTGTTAATCCTACCCCGGCACCACCAAAGCCAAAAGCAGTTTATAAAGGAGGCACCAGTGCCGGCACCGGTGGTAATAATGCCGATACCTATAATGGTGTTCGCAACCAGGGTATAGCCGGCGGAAATGGTGACCAGGGCAGCCCAAATGGCAATCCAAATAGTGACAGTTACAAAGGCAATGGCGGCACTGGTAACAGTGGTGTTCGTATACGCAGTGGATTAGGTGGCCGCCGATTTACAAAACTCCCTTCATTTGAAGATGACTTTAATGAAAATGCAAAAGTTGCCGTAAATATAAAAGTGGATGGTGCTGGTAATGTTACTGCTGCATCTGTAAACTTGCAGGGTACCACCACAACCAATGGCCGTATAAGGGCCATTGCTCTACGAAAAGCCATGCAATTAAAATTGAATGCCGGCGCAGAAGACGAGCAGTCAGGTACTATTTTATTTGAGTTTAAGTTAAGAGGATAATTTCTTTACTATAACATTTCTAAAACTGCCGTTGACATAGTCTCTGGCAGTTTTTAATTTAAAGTAGTTTTACCCTGCGGGAAAAGAAAACCACAACATATACTTTCGACATTTCAACCATGCTCATGGATTACCAACAAACCATCCATTACTTGTTTTCACGGCTCCCCATGTTTAGCCGAATAGGTGCGGCGGCCTACAAAGCAGACCTTTCCAATACCATCCGACTGCTGGAGCACCTGGGTAATCCGCAACAAAAATTTAAAAGTGTGCATATAGCAGGCACCAATGGCAAAGGCTCCACCAGCCACATGCTGGCGGCAACCTTTCAAACAGCCGGTTTAAAAACAGGGCTGTATACCTCGCCTCATTTAAAAGATTTCAGGGAGCGGATTAAGATTGATGGAGAGATGGCGGAACAGGATTTTGTTATTGATTTCACCAAAAGAATTCAACCGCTGATCGAAGAGATTGAGCCTTCGTTTTTTGAGATTACCGTTGCAATGGCCTTTGAATATTTTGCTCAACACAAGGTTGACATAGCAGTAATTGAAGTGGGCCTGGGCGGCAGGTTAGACAGCACGAATGTTATCACCCCCGCTCTCTCCATCATTACAAACATTGGCCGCGACCACATGAACATATTGGGCGACACGGTAGAAAAGATTGCTTATGAAAAAGCTGGAATTATTAAGCAAGGCATACCTGTAATTATAGGTGAAACAACCCCTGAAACGAAAGCGATTTTCGAAAAAATAGCTACAGAAAAAAATGCTCCAATTGTTTTTGCAAACGAAAAAAGATGGGTTGCAGAGTGGCAGATAAACAATCACATGTTGCAGGTTGCCATTGCCAAATCTGAACTGGCAAGCGAGCATCAAATTTACCAGCTTGACCTTACCGGAATTTATCAGTTAAAAAATGTGCTAACGGTTATCGAAGCGATAAATCAACTCCATGCATCAAGCTGGCCGGTAACAAGTCAACATTTACAGCAGGCATTGCCACATGTAAAAAAGCTTACGGGTTTATACGGCCGGTGGCAGGTTTTGCAGCAACATCCCACAGTTATTGCAGATGTAGGCCATAACGAAGATGGTATAAAGCAAATAGTGCAGCAATTGGAACTTACCAGTTACAATCACCTGCATATTGTACTTGGTTTTGTAAAAGACAAAGAAGTTTCAAACGTATTGCAGATACTACCAAAGACAGCCACTTATTACTTTACAAAAGCACAAATTGAAAGAGCATTGTCTGAAGATATATTAAAACAAATGGGCGAAGAAAATGGCTTAACTGGTCACTCTTATATTGAAGTAAATGAAGCTTTAAAACAAGCCATTACTAACGCCCAAAAGGATGACCTGGTATTGGTATGTGGCAGTGTTTTTTTAGTGGGCGAAGTGAACCTGCTGTAATTTTTATGCAGGTTTAAATTGCAACAGACCCATCTTTTTAAGTGCAAAAAAGATAGCGGTTACATGCATGGATTGTATAATCTCATTTCGGTCCAGCATGCCAAACAATTCTTCAATGGTGAACAAGTGCACTTCAATTTCTTCGTTGTGATCCAATTCCTGCTCCTGCACTTTTTTGCCACCCTGCAACAAAAACATGTGCATTAAATTATTGTTGGTGCTGGGGTTAGGCGACGTTCTGCCAAGGTACTCAGCAGTGGTAAATTCGTAACCCGTCTCTTCCAATAATTCGCGGCGAATGGCTACTTCCAGGCTGGCATCGGTATCATCCACACATCCACCCGGCGTTTCCATACAACTTTCACCCAGTGCATGCCTGTATTGCCGCACCAGAATAATTTCATTGTTTTCTGTAAAGGCAACACCGGTAACCCAGGTCATGTATTCCATTACATAATAGGGCTCCACAATTTTACCGTCAGGTCGTTCACAAACATCCTTTCTTGCCTTTAACCAGGTATCGTTAAATATATATTCCGACTTCAGCAATTTCCATTTAAGTGGATCTTCCATTCTTATAATTGTTACCAGTTATTTTGTTCTCTGAGTTTAGTAATGTGTGCCGTATGATGCTTGCCATGCCAGGCATACATACCAAGCAAAAACCACAGGCTTATTTCGTTATGTTGAGGATGAAGCACCGTGCGTTCCCACTGCTCATCGGTAAGATCTTTTATTGTAGCTACCCAACGCTGGTGCATGGCATGCAGCCAGGTAAGACTAACATTAATAGGCACCGTTTGCACATCGTTTAACAGGGCCCATTCTTTTTCGTCGTAAGGTTTTACTGGAGGGTTGTCTTCTGTAAGGCCCAATTTAAAACGTATGTAGGCGTTTGCATGGCTGTCTGCAACATGATGCACCAATTGCTTTACCGTCCAACCACCTTCGCGGTAAGGGGTATCCAATTGAAACTCGTCCAGGTTGGTAACAGCCATTTCAAGATCGGCAGGCAAAAATTTTAAATCATTTAGCCATTGCTCCTTTTGTTGCTGGCTGTAAGGTTTCGGTTCATACCTGCCAATGGGGTAACGTGGATCCATGTAGTTAGTTTAAAAGATGAAGGTTGAAATAATTAGTGATATGCATAGTCGTAAACCACACTCTTGAGAGAGAAAAAAGCTAAAGATCCTTTCCTGTGGAGTAAGGCCCTAAGAATTTATCACCATTAAAATGTATCAAATGGTCGGGATTGTCAGCAGTCCATACTTCACTTTCCCAACCTATATCGGCTGCGTTTTCTTTAAACTTTGACTTTGATATAAAAGCAGTAACAAAAATTAAATATGCCGTACAGTCCTTCAACGATTTTTTCAATTCAAAGATTCTTGGTTCGCTCATTGGCCCTGACGAATAAAACGCTTCAATCAAGTAAAGCCAGTTTCGCTTTTCATCGTAAGCGACAATGTCCGGCAGTGCTCCATATTTCAACTCAAAAAATCCAAGTTCTAATAACTTGCTATCATCACGATGTAAAAACTTGTTTGCTGCATCCCCAACATATAACACATCACAGCCATTCCCATATCTTGGCAAGAACTCCTCAATAATTTCTCTTTGCAACTGATTGTGGCCGCCAAGAGAAAAATCTAAAGTATGTCCTGATTTAAGCCTGATTTTTACCTTTGGCAATCCCCGTTGTCTTGTAAAAATTTCAGCCAATGATGGTCTGTTCTTCACAAATAACTTTAAATTTATTTTCCAATCAGGAGTATTGTAAAAGCGAAGTAAATCTGCAAAATCAGAACTTAAAGTGTTTCCTCTTGTAGGGTCGTTTTTTGCTGCACTCGGATTGTCGGCACTGTTTAGAACCAAATCCGATAGATGAAGTAATTTTAAATGTTCTCTCTTTACATCATCATATGAGCCAGAAGATTTGTTTTCGTCGAAATGTTCATTGATGTATTTAATTATCTCCCTTGTAGTTAAATGACGATTTTCAGCTTGTCCTTTAGATTCCTTCCAGGTTTTAGTAACTCCTGCAACAGCAAGAAAAGCCATTGCCATATTTTCTAGCCCTCTTTCTGTTTTACTGTTAAACGGTATTCCAACACATTCTAAAATATCAAGTGCTTCATTAATTAATTTCTTAATACCTTCTGATTTTTTAGACTTTGGTAAATAATCCTTCATAAGATATTTTAATCAAAAACTATAGAAAGCTGCCTTTTGGGTGTTCTTCTTAAGGCAAAGTAGTCCTTTACGGAAAGAGCCAATTTGTAAGCCATAAGTGGGGATACAGAATTGCCAATTTGATAAAACTGACTTGTTTCCGCTCCTTCAAAAATAAAATTATCGGGGAAGCTTTGTAACCGTGCTGCCTCCTTAACTGATAGTCGCCTTCTCCTACCATCAGGTAATTTTACTCGCTGCATATCCCCGGTTGCCGCTGAAAGATTTCTACAAGTTAAAGTTCTTGCAGGCTTGTGAGAGTACAAATCCCTCGGGTTGATACATTTTGAAGCCTTTTCATAATTGCTTATATAAGCATCCTGTGCTTCAGTGAGAAATTTACTACCAATCGGAGCGAACGTCATCATATCACCAATAGCATCAGCGACTGTGTATTTCTTAATATCAATTTCAGGAAAGGAAAATTCGGAATTGTGCCCAACGACAACTAATCGTTCTCTATTTTGGGGAACTCCATAATTTATAGCGTTTAAAAGTTTATATTCTACAATATATCCAAAGCCTTGAAGCTGTTCTATTATGGCTTCCAAATACCATTTATTTGTATACATCAAACCTCTGACATTTTCAAACAGGAATACCTTTGGCTTGACTTTATGAATAGCATCAACGAAAAACGGAAAACCATTTCTAATATCTTCAATTCCTTGCTGATTACCACCTACACTAAAAGGCTGACAAGGGGGACCTCCTATAATAATTTCTGCAGCGGGATAATCTGTGTCAAAATCCAGTTTTTGAGTAAAACAATTACCTAAAAGGTTACGGTTATAAGTGTTAGCTGCATCAGGGTTCATTTCGTACCCTACCGTTTTAAATCCGGCAGCTTCAAATCCCAATGACAATCCTCCGCAACCTGCGAACAAATCCAATACCAAAGGCTTTTCAGTAACCTTGGGTATCAATACGCTATTTATTAAATTAATATAGTTCACTGCACCATTCAAATTATGTTACTAAAATTACTAACTTATTTGGCAATTTAAATAATGTTGAAATTAACACCCAACCAACGAGCCACACATTTATAAAGGCACCCAAGGCCGGGCAGGACTACAAATCGTTGTAAATAAATGTTGTTTGCCGGCGCTTCAATACCAGTTCACAGAATAAGCAAAGCTTGACGGAACAAAGATTATTCGTACCTCGCCATGCCCTGTTCGTTCTTTACTTCCCCTTTATTCCCAATAATTCAATTTCAAAAATTAATGTAGCTCCACCAGGTATATCATTGCCTGCACCATAATCACCGTAGGCAAGAGCAGCCGGAATAAACAATTTCCATTTGCTGCCAACAGGCATTAATTGCAAGGCTTCAGTCCAGCCGGGTATAACTCCGGAAACAGGAATTGATAGTGGTTCGCCACGCTTGTAGCTGTTGTCAAATTCCTGGCCATTTAGCAAAGTGCCCTTATAATGGGCCGAAATAGTATCGGCTGCGGTGGGTATAGCGCCGGTGCCTTTGGTGAGTATTTCGTATTGAAGACCCGAAGCCGTTTGCATAACACCTGAACGCTTTTTGTTTTCGGTTAAGAATTTTGCGCCGGCATCTTTTTCAACTTTTGATACTTTTTCTCTCTTTGCTTCCCCAATTCTACCAATGCACTGGTTTGCCTGGTTGGCATCCAGGTAAGTGGGTTGCCCTTTTATACTTTGCGTAATAGCAAGATTGAGCAAAGAATAATTGATGTTGGTTACGCCCTGGCTTTTCAAGAATTCGCCAAGCGAAATACCAAATGCATAGCTAACGCTGTCTGCCGATGTTTTTAAGGGTTTAACTACTGTAGTTGATTTTACAGCAACTTTTGTAGTAGTTTTTTTTGCCTGCGCACCAGCGCCAAATGCCATTGCTCCACACAATGTAATTACAAGAACTTTTTTCATACTGAGATTTGTGAATTGATATTTGTTGTAAAGGTTAAAAGATTATTCTTTGCGCAAATCATGCCCGGTTAAATGTATAAAAACATCTTCGAGCGAAGCTGCTTTAACTGTTTTAGGTCTTTCAAAACCTGTTGCTACCAGGTCGTCAATTAATTTGTCAGGCGAATCAATAGCAATGATCCTGCCACTGTCTATCACTGCCACCCGGTCGCACAACACCTCTGCTTCGTCCATGTAATGTGTAGTTATGATTACAGTAGTGCCGTTCTTTCTAATTTCCCTTATCAGGTCCCAAAGATTGCGACGAGCCTGGGGGTCAAGGCCGGTTGTAGGCTCATCTAAAAATATAATTTTAGGCTTGTTTATCAGGGTAGTAGCCACGGAAAAGCGTTGTTTTTGCCCACCGCTTAGTTCTTTGTATTTGGCCTTTGCTTTATCAGTAAGGTTCACCAGGTTCAGGTAATAATTAGTATCAATTTGCTTGTTGTACAGCCCGGCAAATAAATGTAATAGTTCTGTTAATTTAAGGCCTGGGTAATAACCTGATGTTTGTAATTGTACCCCGATAATTTTTTTTATATCGTTGGGAGATTCATCCAGGTCCAAACCATCAACTAAAACCTTTCCGCTTGTCTTCTCACGAAGCGTTTCAATAATTTCGAGGGTGGTACTTTTCCCTGCTCCATTGGGGCCTAACAAACCAAAAATCTCGCCTTCCATTACTTCGAAGCTGATGCCTTTCACTGCTTCAAAATCGCCGTAATTCTTTACCAGGTCTTTTACCTCAATTATCTTTTTCATCTTCAGTTTTGTTAAGATACGTCTCTAATTCCTCCATCATATTTTTACTTCCTATAAACAATTGCGACCGTTCGTGCAGCTTGGTGGGCTTTACATCCAACACTCTTTTTGTGCCATTTGTTGCTTTTCCTCCTGCCACTTCAATAATAAAAGCCAACGGGTTGCATTCGTACAACAGCCTAAGCTTGCCCAGTGGCTTATCAAAAGTTAGCGGGTACATAAATATCCCTCCTTTTATAAGGTTGCGGTGCACATCAGAAACCATACTGCCGATGTAACGTTGTGTATAAGGGCCACCATTTGTTTTATTCTTTTGCTGGCAAACCGTAATGTAGTTCTGTATGTTTTTTTGGTATTGAAAAAAGAAGCCATGATTGACTGAATAAATATTACCCGACTCCGGGCATTTTATGTTGGGATGGCTCAGGCAAAATTCACCAATCGACTGATCCAGGGTAAAACCATTAGCCCCTCTTCGCGTAGCATATACTAACATGGTGCTCGATCCATAAATTATATATCCCGCCGCTACCTGTTTTATTCCGGGTTGAAGAAAATCATCTATGGTGCAAGGCTGGCCTAATGGGCTTATCCTCCGGTAAACACTAAAAATGGTTCCGATGGAAACGTTTACATCTATATTTCCGCTACCATCCAGGGGATCCATGAGCAGCACATACTTACTATTATTGCTTATGTCATCATCAAAAACTACAATGTCATCATTTTCTTCGCTGCCTACGCCAGCGCAACTAATTCCATGTCTCAACACACCAATAAACTGGTTATTGGCAAACTCATCCAGTTTCTTTACATCTTCGCCCTGCACATTGGTTTTACCGGCTTCGCCGAGA
>JBBQVY010000120.1:0-14655 GCA_038211085.1 Chitinophagales bacterium
CAAACACCTGGATAGGTCTTACACTACTCACCGTGTTTCATAATTTCTTATCCATGATTTTGTTCTTTAAGGCTTTAAAAAACCTGGAAGCAATACAGGTGGCCCTTTCTAATTTTTTAATAACTTTTTTCGCTCTTCCCATAGCTGTCATATGGTTACATGAAAAGCTTAACATCATGTCAATCATTGGAGGGTTTCTGGTCTTAATAAGCACCCTTTGCATTACTGTTTGGGAATACAAGCAAAACATTGCGGGTGAACTTGTAAGCAAGAACCTTAAATTAAATTCAACAGTCAAAAATGTGTGAAATAAAATAATGGAAATTGAAACATACTCAACAATCAACTATGGTTCAGGCCTATAATATACATTGCTACGATAAACAAGGTCTGCAAAACTCAAATGACTAAATGGCCTGTTTTGAAATATGAATTTAAATTTTAACTACCCTTAGCTTAATTATGAAAATAGACTCACTGGCAAGCAAAGCTTTTACCGAGATCAGAAGAAAAATTCTGAGCAAACAGTTGACTGAAAATACCCGGTTAAAAGAGGATGAATGGGCTAAAAAAATAGGTGTAAGCAGGATGGCTGTAAGAGAAGCATTGACGCGTTTGCTTGGCGAGGGTTTGGTTATTTTAGGAGAAAAAGGAGGTTATTATATCAAGCCATTATTGGCATCGGAGGTACGGGACATAAGGGAATTAAGAGAGATATTGGAACTTGGAGCAGTTAAATTGGCAATGAAAAAGATGGACCCTGAACAATTTGCAATACTTGAGAAGATTTGCGACGATTTTACTGACATGATACAAAAAGGGTACTATAATGGCGCTCTTGAAGCGGATATGAAGCTTCATGAAACTTTGGTTGAATTTGCCGGAAACAACAAATTGCTCCAGGTCTATCGCTCTTCACATATTCCTTTATTTCACCAGAAGTTAGGTACCTCGCAAATAGGTATTGACGATTATGACCAAACCGATGCGGAGCACAGGCAAATAGTAAAAGCGTTAAAAGCAAAAAATCTCAAACTGGCGCAACAAACTCTTATCCAGCATTTTTCAAGGGGAGAAAAAGTAATTCTGGAAATGGACTAATAGTATGACTCGGCAAATAGCAAGTTTCTTGACTTTGTTTTTGGGTGTGAAGAAAATAGATACTGCAACAATTTGGAGGAATCCCAAAAAAGGAAAGTAAGAAAAACACCTTCAAACTGCGTTCATGTTAAGCACCCTAAAGTTTGTTTTTCTTATTTGATTATGTTCTGATTTGCATATGATTTCATTGAAGTAATAGACATAAACTAAGGACTGAATTCAAAGTTGCTGATTGGAGAAAATGCAACTATAAATAAACTGTAAAAGTCTCGCGGGAGGCTAAATGTAAAAATTGTTTTCAATGATCCACGGTTTAATAAAATCGAGGACCAAAAACCCTATACTAACCTTAATGGCTTTTAAGCAGATGTTCACTAATTTCAAAAAACTGCCTACCCGGGGAGGTGTATAGTTTTGGCGACATAAAATAAATTTACAAAATAAGATAGAAGGTATACAATTATAATTAAGTGTTGGAGGTACTTCTATAAACATGGACAAACTCTTCTATCTTTTTCGTGTTGACAGTTTGCTTTTTGTCCTTAGCATGCTCTCGGATCCTGGAATATATTTCTGTTTCATTTTTTTCCAACTCCTCCGGAGAAAAAATCACTAGAGAATGAGAAGGATTATTAGGAGAACCTTCAATTGGGGTCGGATACATTTTAGGATCATGAACGACGTCCAAAATAGCCTCAATGGATTTCAAAAAACTGACACTCAAACTGTAAATATCCTTGGTGTTATAGTCCTTGTACTTAATTGTATCCTTTTTGAAAGAAGCACCTACTCTGGCAATGCTTTCTTCAGGTGTGGTCAGTGATGACCAATCTACTGATAATCCGTACCCTTGCATTTTATCCTCTCTACTCAAACTAAACCCTCTTATTCTGGGGGTAAACTTATCCTTTTCAACTAAATCCTTTGGTATCAATCTATATACAAAATCCGAATTAGGGAGTGACATCCCAAAAGTTAGTTCAGGTTTTGACTCATCCATTTCGCAGTTATTTCGTCTATTTTTCCTTGATTGTCAATTGCGTACTTAAATGGAATTCCATCTACTTTATTATTGCCAAAAAAATACGAATATCGATTATCGTTCTTTTTGAAAATAATCAAAAAGGTTGCTTTGTGAGTTTCCCAGAAAACGCTTACAGAACCATCGCGTAAAATATCGATATCCGGATAGTCTATAACTACTTTTAACGACTCAAAAATGAATTTAGAATAACTTACCACAAAAGAGACAGCTTTCAAATAAGTATTCAAATTTGTAGCATCAGCCCCATCATCATCCCAGTCATTCTCAAGCAACATAATTGCTTGAGAATTGATAATTGATTTTGCAATATGATTTAGTGAAATGGGAAGGGAAAAATGATTGTCAGAGATTTGTATTTGAACATTTTGAATTCGCTCAATTATCTTAAGATGTGGATCAAAACAAGTATTAAACCTAGATTTTGGAATATTTTTGCTAAACTTACTTGTATCACTTTTATAAATTGAAGAGGTGTTAAAATACTTCCAAGCATCGGTAGCCCACTCTTTCTTTGACTTAGTCTTATATCTTTGAACATTTCCAGCTAAATAATGCCCTTTTCCAAGTCTTGCTTGCTGTTTGATTGCTGTAGTCATGTAAAAGTTTTTTAAACAAATTTGAGATCTTCATAATCCTTTCTGATAATCTCTTCCTTTCTTATAGCTCGATCAATTCCATCTCGTAAGAGATTTAAGTCTTGTAAATCCATAGTCATGTAAATATCATCTGGCCTTTTATTCTTCTTAAACGCTATATGCAACCTATGTAGTATCATTGAGTTTCTCCCCTTTTCATCAAGATCTTCATTGAATATTACTCGTATGTCTGTTATGATTTTGGCTTCTCGGAAAACATTTTCACCTTCATGGGCCAATTCAAGTGCCTTTAACGTGAGTTTCAGATTTTGAGAATTGCTTAAAATTAAAATCAGATTAGATTTTAAAGCTTTTAATTCTTTAGAGGTTAGCTCTTCTGCTGAGAGTTCTTTAAATGATTCCGTAAGTGATGTAGCAGTGACTTCTGAATTGAAATTTGCCTTTCCAATCAAATCACCCAAACTGATAAGTGTTTCAACAATTTGCCGGGATGATCTAATTTTTAATTGAGAAGAGAGGTAGTCATCAATCTCACTAAGAAAATCTTCGAAGTTTATCCTAACAGTAATGTTTCTTAAAAAAGAAGCAAATTTGACAACCTTCTCATGAGGAAGTTTTGCTAATTCAGTAAATCCTGGAAATACGTCATCAGGAATATAGACCTTAGCCATTTTTTCGTTTAAGCAATATTTAAAAACACTTTCTAAAAATTATAAAGGTAAAAGTTAAACCTTTTTGTTTCATAGCATAAACAAAATAGTAAAATTTTTAACATCTACCTGAAACTTAAATATCGTTCCTCAATGTTGAGACCCAGACTATTTTTTTAAAATTATAATCTGGCCTTCCAAGTAATATAAGTTGAAAATGCCACCTTTTTACTACCTATTATATATAAAAACCCTGTAATCCTTGCTAGTACTGTGTTTTCACAAGTTGTGAGCGGAGAGTGAGGGATTCGAACCCTCGATACCCTTTCGAGTATACACACTTTCCAGGCGTGCTCCTTCAACCACTCGGACAACTCTCCAATAATTTTCCAGGCCCATTTTTTTTAAGGTTACTTTGAATCACCTTTTAAAAACGGGGTTGCAAAAATAAGGGTTGAAGATTATGGATTGAATATTTTTTCAGCATTGCTTGTGGTAACCAAAGCAACTTCCTCAACACTCACATTTTTTATTTCTGCCAGTTTTTGCGCTACAGCAAGAATGTAACTGCTTTCATTTCTTTTACCTCTATGCGGAACCGGGGATAAGTATGGTGCATCCGTTTCCAGGACCATATGTTCTAAAGGAATAGCTTCCAGTACCTGGGCAAGTCCTGCATTTTTATAAGTAATTACTCCACCGATACCCAACAAAAAACCCAGACTAATTATTTGTTGTGCCGCTTCAATGGTATCTCCAAAACAATGGAAGATGCCTGTTAAACCTTTTTTTGCAAAGGGTTTAACCGCATCAATTGTCTCTTGCATGGCCTGGCGTGTATGAATTACAATTGGAAGGTTATAAACAAGGGCCCATTCCATCTGTTGATTAAAGGCTGCATATTGCTCTTTGGTAAAACTTTTGTCCCAATAAAAATCCAGTCCAATTTCACCTAGCGCTGCAAACTTTCTTTGCTTTAACCATTCATCTACCTTTTGCAATTCGTCTAAATAAGATTCATTAACAGAGCAAGGATGAAGTCCTATCATGGCAAAACACTCATTTTGATAATCTGCTTCCATCTTTATTATTACATCCATGGTTGTGCTATCAATGGAAGGCAGATAAAATTTAGTAACCCCTGCATTTTTTGCACGTGTCATCACTTCATACCTGTCATTATCAAACTCTTTTAGATATAGGTGGCAGTGAGTGTCAATAAATACCATACAATAATTTCCGGTTTTATTTGTTTGATATTAAACCTTTCTTAACAAGGCTGGTCAATCAACCCACAACCTAATTAATAAAAAATAAAAATTAATTGTAACATGAAAAAAATAAAAAACGTACGTCAGGCGTTTATAACCTTGCTCACCGCATCAGCACTGTTTACAGCCTGTCAAAAAACAAATGACACCGAAGTAGCAGCGAAACTAGAGTTGGAACAAGCAAATGTTTCATCGGAAGCCGATGCAGAGGCAACTGTTCTTTACGACGATGTATTTGACAATGTAATGGGCACAAACAGTGAAGTAGGTTTGGGAGGAAGTATTGGTATATATGGGCGTTCTGCAGTTAAAACATCGGCAAGGTTTGAAGGTGTTGATAGCACTTCAAGATGTTTTACTACAACCATTACACCATTGGCACCTGGTGTTTTTCCAAAAACAGTGACAATAAATTTTGGAACTGGTTGTACAGGCAAAGATGGACACGTACGCAGGGGTAAGGTTATAACAGTCTTTACCGGCAGAATGATTGAACCGGGTAGCAAAGCCGCTACAACTTTTGATGGATATTATGTTGACAGTGTAAAAGTTGAAGGTTACCATTTTATACAAAACAACAGCACCAGTAATAATAGAATTTTTACGGTGCGGGTCGAAAATGGAAAACTTACAAAACCAAGTGGCAATTATGTAGCCTGGAATGATACTAAAACCCGTACGCAAACCGAAGGAAACGGAACGCCGGAATATATTAAAGACGATGTGTACAGTATACGTGGCGAAGCAAGCGGAACCGTTAAATACAATGATAAAACCTTACAATGGAGTTCTACTATTGTTGAACCAATTATTAGAAAATTTACCTGCCGTTGGGCAGTAAAAGGACAGATAAAAATTACCAGGAATACTAATACGAGTTTATTTGATTATGGCAATGGGTCGTGTGATGACCAGGCTACCCTAACAATTAACGGACAGGTACACAACATCACTTTGCATTAAGCAAAGGTCATGACTAACAGAATAATTAAAGAGTGTTTTCATAGGGTACGGATTAAAAACGGGCTGGGGTTTCTACCCCGGCCCTCTTTTTTTTAAGCATGTCAAATGCTTAGTACTGCTGTTACAGATTATTGAACATCTTACAAAAATGCTGACTGTCTCTCACCTCCTTCTTTCCAATGCTTGTCATCAAACAACTTGCTACAAAGAGAATTTTTTTAAATCTTATTGCTTAGGGTATAGTTTTAAAAACATATCCTTGTTTTGAAAAATGATCCAACATTTTTGGCAAAACAAACTGTAAGGTTTTAAATGCTTTTGCACTATCGTGAAATACTACTATTGAACCTGGCCCGGAAAACCTTGTAACATATCCTAAGCTTTTCTGCGGTTGCAAACTGGTATCAAAATCGCCACTCAATACATCCCACATAATAATTTTATAATCATTAGTGAGGTCTTTTACCTGGCTTCGTTTTATTCTTCCATAAGGCGGCCTGAATAAATTACTGTTTATATGCCCTGCTGCCTGCTGTATATTATTGATGTATACATTATCATCAGTTTGCCATCCGTTTAAATGGTTGTGCGTATGATTGCCTATTCGGTGCCCTTCTGCTATAACACGGTGAAAAATTCCGGAATGCTCCAACACATTTTTTCCTATGCAAAAAAAGGTAGCCTTAGCACTATAATGTTCCAATGCAGCTAATACAAAAGGCGTTGCATTGGGGTGGGGGCCATCATCAAAAGTGAGGTACAATTCTTTGGCTTCCGTTTTTATGCTCCATACAAGGGATGGATACAATGCTCTTAACCACCAGGGAGTTTTTACCAGGTACATATCATGCAAAGCAACAAAAAATAGTACGGCTAAGTATTGCTTGTTGCGTTTTTGTTTTGAGCGCCATCGTTTCTCCTAACATCAATAATAACCGCTTATCTATTTATAACAAATGTGCTGTTATGACTGTTTTTAGTTTTGCCTCACCAAAATATAAAAGGTATGAAATTGATATTTACGTTTGTTGCTTTACTGCTTTTTGCTTCCACAGGTTTCTCGCAAAACGGCACTTCAGTTAAAGGAACCATACAAGATAAAAGCGGCAAACCAATAGAAGCTGCAACCGTAACAATACTTCAAGCAAAAGACAGCTCGCTATACAAAGCTGCCGTAAGCGATAAGGGGGGTGAATATGCTTTCGAAAAAATAAAACCGGGTAAGTACTTTATAAAGTTTTCGAGTATATCTCATACTCCTTATGCTATCGCTGTTTTTGAAGTTAAGGAAGCTGAAGCACTAAACATTCCCGTTACAACCTTAGCAGCTTCAGAAAAGAAATTAAAAGACGTGGTTGTTACTACCACAAAACCCATGATTGAGGTTAAAGCTGACAGAACGGTCTTTAATGTGGAGAACAGCATAAACGCCACCGGTAGCACCGCAATGGAATTGTTACAAAAAGCCCCCGGTGTATTGGTAGACAAAGACGATAATATTAGCATGAAGGGAAAGAATGGGGTTCGCATTTATATTGATGGAAAGTTAAGCCCTATGGCTTCGTCCGATCTTGCCGCCTACCTGCGGTCCATACAAAGTGCAGATATTGAGTCAATAGAAATGATTGAAAACCCATCGGCCAAATACGATGCAAGTGGCAATGCAGGCATCATCAACATCAAACTAAAAAAGAATAAAAAATATGGTACCAATGGAAACATTGCTATAGGTGCCAACCAGGGGTTCTACCCAAAAGTTAATGGTAGCCTTGGTCTTAATTACCGCAACCAAAAAATTAATTTATTTAGCAACGTAAGCGTAAACCAGGGTAAAATGCGTAGCTGGCAAGACTTTAACCGCCAGCAAAACGACAGTATTTATGACGCAAAAAGTGTAAGTGTGGGAGACAACAACGGAGCCAATGTAAAGCTGGGAGCCGATTATTTTTTGAACAGTAAAAGTACCGTTGGCGTAATGTTTACCGGCAACTATTTAAGCGGTACACGAAATACAGATGGAAATACCATTATCTCCTCGCAAAGCACTAAAATACCAACCCAAATATTGGTTGCCCGTAACTTGATAGACATCAGCAGAAATAACTCAAACCTTAACCTTAATTATCGGTATGCTGATACTGCAGGCAGAGAATTAAACATTGATGCCGACAGGGGGATCTACAAAGGAACAGGTGAAAGTTTTCAACCCAACTTTTATACTGATGCCAACACAAGCATTGTGTTGCGGTCCAGAATTTTTGCAAACAATACTCCAACAGATATTGACATATACACCTCAAAAGCCGATTACGAACAAAACCTGTTTAAAGGAAAGTTTGGTACAGGTATTAAGTACAGTAAAGTAAAAACAAACAACACTTTTGATTTCTATAATGTTTTTAACGACACCAAGGTAAAAGACTACGAAAGAAGCAACCAGTTTACCTATACGGAAAACGTTAACGCAGCCTACGTAAACTACAACAGGTCGTTTAAGAAGTTTAGCTACCAGGCAGGTTTGCGTGCCGAGCAAACTAAGAGCAATGGTGTGTTGAATTCCAAAAGCAGGTGGAGTGATACAGATACTATTGAAAGCGTAAAACGCAGCTACCTCGACTTTTTTCCAAGCGCAGCTTTCAGTTATACTTTAAATGCAAACCACCAGTTTAATATTAATTACAGCCGCAGGATAGACAGGCCACGTTACCAGGATTTAAACCCATTTGAAAATAAACTGGATGAGCTGACGTACCAAAAAGGAAATGCATTTTTACGTCCGCAGTATACCAACAGTTACACCATTGGGCATACCTACAAATCGTTCCTATCATCAAGCCTGGGATACAGCCACATTAAAGACTTTTTTACCGTAATTAATGACACAGCCAGGGGAAATGCCAGCTTCATTACTTTAAAAAACCTGGCGGCTCAGGATATTTACAGCTTTAACATAAGTGCTCCCTTTAATATAGCCAAATGGTGGAATGTTTATGCTAACGTAAATGCAAACCATAGCAGGTACAAAGCAAATTTTGATGATGGAAAAACCATAAGGCTTAATATAACCACCATCAGTTATTATAACCAGCACACCTTTACCTTAGGAAAAGGTTATACCGGTGAGTTAAGCGGTTGGTTTAATACGCCAAGTGTTTGGGGTGGAACTTTCAAAACCAACTTTATGTGGAGTGCCGATGCCGGAGTTCAAAAGTTGATCATGAACAAAAAGGCCACAGTAAAGCTTTCGGTCACAGACCTGTTTTATACTGCCCAATGGAATGCAGTAAGCAATTTTGCCGGTAGCATATTTAATGCAAAAGGTGGTTACGAAAGCCAGCAGGTACGTCTTAATTTCTCTTACCGCTTTGGAAGCAACCAGGTAAAAGCAGCCCGCAACAGAAAAACCAGTGCCGAAGCCGAATCAAATCGGTTAGGAGGTTCTTAGCTTTATATTGAGATCAAGACCACCAGCCCCCGCAAAAAAAGCGGGGGCTTTTTTATGAGCCGTACACAATAATGTGCATCACTTTTCCCTGGTATAAATGCATTTGACCGTGTGCCGCAACAAATATCTTTTGGGTGAATTCATTCCTTAATAATTCGTCCATAAATTTTTTCATAGCACTTACCGGTACCACAGGTGCCGAACTTTTGGCTACAGATAAAACAAGGCTGCTTAGTATACCCGGAAACGCAATCCGGGTAAGATTACTTGCTGCAAATAATTCGCAACTAATAATTTGATTGCCTGTCACAGCTAAAAAACCGGCATAAGCACTATCGCTTTGCTTAAACTTTTGCGTGAAATAACGGATATAGCTGCTATCTGCCACTCCATAATTTTTGTGCAATTGTAAATACGGCCAGGTGGTTGAGGTTATTTTACCAGCACCAAAACGGCCTTCAATTTCTTTCCATACTTCCATTTGCCTGCCTGTTACGTCCATTACTTTTTTTACTTCCACATCTGCCGTACCGCTGTGATGAAATTGTTTAATCTTATCATCCCACCTGCCCTTTTCAATACAAAACACTTTTAAATAATCCGACTCTCCGGGGGCAATAATTTTCGTTTCACCTATAAGCCTGTCCTGCTTTCCCCCGGCAAGTAAATCGCCGCTGTTTATAACCAATGATTGCTTGCTGTTATTTACAATTTGCAGCCAGTTTAAGTCAGCACCGTCTTCATACAATACCTCCTTAATCTTAACCTTATTTTTTATAAGCGCCTCGGGTAAAGAAATAGTTTGCAATCCAGCTAACAGGCTGGTTCCCTCAGCCGGCAGGTCTTTAAAACGTACAGGTATCAGCGAAAGATTTTTAAACGTCCATGCCGAATCGTATATCACCTCCAGGTTTTGATAAGTTAACTGACCTGAAGCCTGGATAGTGCTACAGCCCAGCAATACAAAAACAAGTAAACGCAGACCAATCATTTATTAAAATTTACATAGTTGTTGCTAATCTTTTTTACTAAAGCTGCATAGCAGAACGGAAAACTCAGGCAGAATGAAAAAATAAATACTTTAATAAACCCAATTTTCTACTTGTAAGCCGCTAACACAAGTGAACTCTCTTTCATTGTTAGTGACCAAAATGTAATCAAGGTTAATTGCATGGGCTGCTATCAAAGTATCTAATGGACCTATGGGTATACCCTTTGATTCTAATTCGGTTCTAATGATGCCGTAACTATTGGCGGCAGCAAGATCAAAATCAAGGATGTTGAATGGAAGAATAAATTTGTTTAAAGCTAAAAAGTTCTTTTCCTTATTGGCACTTTTTCGTGCTCCATAATAAAGCTCGGAAACCGTAATCATTGATATCGCAACTTCCCCTGGTTCGATTGAATTAAATTTATTGAGGACCGATTGTGGCTTTTGCTTAATGATGTAGATACAAATATTTGTGTCGAGCAGGTAAGGCATTAGTCAAACGATTCTCTTTTTTGTTGAGAGGGTTGATTTCTTTCATTCATAAAGTCAGGAGTGAACTTTGAAAGGCTATCGAAAAGGTTTTGCCATGGTTTATGGTATGGAATAATATGAATGATGTTACCGGTTTTTTTCAAATAAACCTTATCATCATCAATTCTAAATTCTTCAGGTATTTGTATGGCCTGACCGGTGGAGTTTATTTTTATATCGATTGCTGCGCTTTGCATACAGAAATGTTTAAAGATTAAAGTTACATTTTTCTCCATGCTTAATTATAACTGGCAAACTCGAACTTCTTTTGAAAAACCATTAGGTCGGAGACTTGCATTTATCCTGCGTTCGAGGTTATTCCCCGTTATTCAGCTTATCGTGTATACACATATGTTTCATTCCCATCTCTGCATTGAATTTTAGAAAAGAAACATTAACTACAGAGAAAAACAAGAGTCTTTCACAGAGGACACAGAGGTTTGAATCTGCCTTTATTCTGTGCTAACCTTTATTTATATTAGCAAGATGTGTCCACACGATAGGTAAGCTAACGAAATCCCTGCCCGTCCGGTCAGGCGGGCTTTCATCTATTGAATATATGGCATCGTTTCCCTTTAAAGTGAAGGGTACAAACTAAATTTAAAAAGCCTCTAAGACCTTCGATTATCTTTGCTGCCTATGGAAAAGAAAGTTAGGGTTCGATTTGCTCCTTCACCCACAGGTGGTTTGCACCTGGGTGGTGTAAGAACGGTTTTATACAACTATTTATTTGCCAGGCAGCACAGTGGCGATTTTGTTGTGCGCATTGAAGATACCGACCAAAACCGTTACGTAGCCGGGGCCGAACAGTACATACAGGATTGTTTACGATGGTGTGGGCTGGTACCCGATGAAAGCCCTTTGCATGGAGGACCGTTTGCACCCTACCGCCAAAGCGAAAGAAAAGAGATATACAGGCAATATGCCCAACAACTGGTTGACCAGGGGCATGCTTACTATGCATTTGACAGTTCTGCCGAATTGGAGGAGATGCGTGTAAAATATAAGACAGAAGAAAATCCCTCGCCACAATACAACCATACGCTAAGGGCAAAAATGCGCAACTCGTTAACGCTGGGTCAGCAAGAGGTAGAAGCCTTACTAACTGAGGGTGCCCCCTACGTAATAAGAATTAAAATGCCCGACAATGAAACCCTTTCTATGGTGGATTTGATAAGAGGAGAAGTAAGTTTTAATTCCACTTTGGTTGACGATAAAGTATTGCTGAAAGCTGATGGCATGCCAACCTATCATTTGGCTGTAGTGGTAGATGATTACCTCATGAAAATAACACATGCTTTCAGGGGCGAAGAGTGGTTGCCCAGTGCGCCGGTCCATATTTTACTATGGAAGTATTTGGGTTGGATTGAAGACATGCCACAATGGGCACACCTGCCATTGATCTTAAAACCAGACGGCCATGGCAAATTGAGTAAGAGAGATGGTGACCGTCTTGGCTTTCCCGTATTTGCCATGAATTGGGTAGACCCAAAAACGAATGAGCTGATCGCCGGTTTTAGGGAGCTTGGTTTTCTACCTCAGGCATTTTGCAACCTGTTGGCTGTTTTGGGTTGGAACGACGGATCAGAACAAGAAATTTTTTCTATGGAAGAATTGATTGAAAAATTTTCGTTGGAAAAAGTGCATAAGGGCGGAGCTAAGTTTGATTACGACAAGGCTAAATGGTTCAACCACGAATGGATTAAAAAATTACCTGCCAGCCAATATAGCAACGAGGTTATGGAGTTATTCCATAAAAATGGAATTGAAATAACTGATGACGCCAATTTTATTCGGGTATTGGACTTAGTAAAGGAGCGCTGTTTTCTATTGACTGATTTTGTGCAGCAAGCAGCGTTCTTCTTCAGTGCGCCACAGCAAATTGATGTGGCTTCCATCCAACCTAAATGGAATGCTGACAAAGCGTTCTTCTTCGATATCTATTGCGAAAAATTAACGGTTATTGAAGAGTGGAATGCAGCAGGAATAGAAACACTTTTAAAAGAAACTGCCGTTGAAAAAAACATAAAGCCAGGTGAGGTGCAACTCCCTTTGCGAATCATGTTGGTAGGGGGCAAATTTGGTCCGCCCGTTTTTGAGATAGCAGAAATTATTGGCAAAGCCGAGACGATTGCAAGGATTAGGAAAGGACTGGCTGATTTAGATGGTTAATTAGATATTGCTCTTTTTTGGATCACGCCCTTGCAGGGCTTTTTACATTCATTCACATCTTTGCGATGGGCTGCACCCATCGCTAACGGATAACGCCCCTTCGGGACTTCGAATATTTCTTTGCATCCTATACGAGCCGTCTTGCTGAATTCATTTCAGCATCCCCTGAACTCCATGTTTACATTATTTAAGAGATCCCGAAACAAGTTCGGGATGACGAATGACCAGAGCCGTCATGCTGAATTTATTTCAGCATCCCCTGAACTCCGTGCTAACACCTTCCAGGAGATCCCGAAACAAGTTCGGGATGACGAATGACCAGAGCCGTCATGCTAAATAATTGCAGCATCCCCTGGACCATATCTAACAAAATCCGCAATGGTCAATACGATAAAAACATTTCAATAATACGCCAGAGGCGTAACCGCTCTGTAGAATAACATATTAAGCAAGCCGTCATGCTGAATTTATTTCAGCATCCCCTGAACTCCGTGCTAACACCTTCCAGGAGATCCCGAAACAAGTTCGGGATGACGAATGACCAGAGCCGTCATGCTAAATAATTTCAGCATCCCCTGTACCATATCTAACAAAATCCGCATTGGTCAATACAATAAAAACATTTCAATGATACGCCAGAGGCGTAACCGCTCTGTAGAATAACATAGCCAGTTAGTATTCCTGCCCCAGAGGGGCAGCCCAACAGAGACGTTGCTCCTCCTTAGCCAAAAGCAGCATTACCCTTCTCATCCTGATTCTTCGGTTGATGCACATATGAAAATTAATGGCGAACTTGTTAGTGCCGAAGGTGAATAAACACTCAATGCAAGGCCTCCCTCTCCGCGAGGAGAGGGACCGAGGGTGAGGCTAAAGCCGCGAAGCGAACAAAAGCATTTCATAGCTTGACGACTGTTCCCCCCTGCGGAGCTAAAGCAGCATCCAACAATTTTCTTTCTCTTACCGTTTACAACTTCACAATTCCCCAAACATCCAAACTATTCCTATCTTTCTCCAAACTAATTGCATGGATTTTATTTATCGAAACCGGGTAGGTTTTCTACTTGCCCTTATAAAATTTTCCCTCCCCTTCCTACTGCAAAATTCGATTTACGAAATGCATCGAGATGAATTTTTGTACCTCGAACAAGGCAATCATCTTTCGTGGGGATTTATGGAAGTACCACCCTTACTGTCCCTGTTTTCAAAAGCAACCTTATTACCCGGCGGCGGTTTTTATTGGGTCAAATTTTGGCCGTCACTTATAGGAGCCATAACGCTATTTATTACCTGTAGCATGGCACGGCAGATGCGTGGAAGCCTATTTTCGCAATTTGTTGCAGGGTTGTGTTTGATAATCGGCCCATATCTTAGGGTTCATTATTTATTTCAGCCCAACTTTTTAGAAATATTTTTCTGGACCCTCAGCGCCTATTTTATTGTTCGCTACATAAATACCCAACACATAAAATACCTGTACTTTTTAGCCGTTGCTTTGGCCCTGGGTTGGATGAGCAAATACTCTATTGCTTTTTTTATATCCGGCATTTTTGTAGGGTTGCTACTAACTAAAAACAGGAACCTCTTCCTTAACAAACACCTCTACCTCGCTGCGCTATTAGCAGCTTTGATCATTTTGCCCAACCTTGCCTGGCAATATTTTCACAAGTGGCCGGTCATCCACCACATGAAAGAACTACGCGAAACCCAGCTGCAGTTCATCAGTCCTTTTGATTTTTTAAAAAGCCAGGTACTCATGCATCTTGCCTACTGCTATGTATGGATAGGCGGATTGTTTTGGTTGCTGTTTTCGTATGCAGCCAAGCCATACAGAATACTGTGTTGGATGTACATAACCGTAATAGTTTTACTCGTTGCTACCAATGGAAAAGA
>JBBQVY010000121.1:0-14632 GCA_038211085.1 Chitinophagales bacterium
TACGGTATTTCTGTGGTTGTTTTATTGTTAGGGGTAGGTTCATTCTTTCATGGCTTTGATGAGGGAGTAGAATTTAGCGGGGGCCGCAGCTATACCATCCAGTTTGGTAAGGCAGTTGACAGAGACGCTATAGCCAATGCTTTAAAAGTAGAATTTGGTGAATACCCGGTGTTGAAAACAATTGGCAGTAACAGCCAGTTAAACATTACCACATCGTACATGATACGCGACAATGGGGCTAATGTAGATTCAACTGTAGAGGGGAAACTGTACAATGGCCTAAAACCATTTTTACCCCAGGGTGTAAGCTACAAGGACTTTGATACACGTTACAAGCAGAGTTCGCAAACAGTTTTACCTACCATATCAGATGATCTAAAGAGTGGTGCTAAAACCGCTACAATCATGTCGTTGTTGGCTATATGCTTCTATATCTTCATTCGTTTCCGCGACTGGAGGTATTCTTTGGGAACTATCGTTGCGTTATTGCACGACGTATTAGTAACTCTTGCTGTATTCAGCTTCTTAAAAGATGTGGTTCCTTTTCCATTGGAAATTGACCAGCACTTTATTGCAGCTATATTAACGGTAATTGGTTTTAGTATGAACGATACGGTAATTGTATTTGACCGTATAAGAGAAGACAGCCGGATTATGAAAGGTGTTGATAAGGGCACGATCATAAACAAAGCCATCAACGAAACCTTAAGTCGTACTATCATGACATCGCTTACTGTGTTTCTAACTATTTTATCGTTGTTTATTTTTGGTGGCGAAGTAACACGTGGATTTGCTTTTGCAATGTTGATTGGTGTTATTACCGGAACCTACTCTTCAATTTTTGTAGCTGCCCCAATCCTGATGGATCTTAACAGAGACAAACCTTTAGGTGCCGCTGATACTGTTGAAAAGAAAGTAGTATCACGCCCGGCTCACGCATAAAACTTACATCACTATATACCAAAAGACCTGCACCACTGCAGGTCTTTTTTTTTATGCCAACTTAACAAAAAAGTATTTGCTTTTATTCTGTCTCAGCCTTTAAAAACTCTTTCTTTAAAACATAATGATATACTGTTGATGAATTAGCAGAAAAAACCGGGAAGGCATTCACCAGTTTCCAGCCATCCTTACCTAAAAAATTAAGGGCATCAATAACCGTATTAAACTTTTTAAGTTTGCCATTCTCATCCCGCATGCGGTTATCTTTCCAAACACTTCTTTCATCTCCATAGTCAATATCAATAGTTACTTTACTGCTAAGCAACCGGGGAGTGGCCACCAACTCGCAATATTGTTCCACTTTAAGTGTATCCTTTTGTGCATTGCTTTTAAAAGCAATAAATAACAGGCAGACAAAAACAAATCTTTTCATGTAGGATGTTTTACGTTTTATATTTTGATCATACAATATAAAAGCTTTGTAGGTAAAAGTTTCAATCAAAAACCTGAACTATGTATTGATATAATAATTAGTGCAGCTAATTTTACCATGCAGGCATTTGTTTTTTTTGGAATGATTTTTTAGAAAGCAATTTTAAATTTATGTTATTACCCATTGGAGATGACAACAGGGACCGGCGACGAACTCCATACATTAATTACCTGTTGATAGCCTTAAACATTTTTGTGTTTATCTACTGGCAACAATGGGGCAACGATTTGCATGTTACTTTTGCCTATGCTACTGTTCCCGGAGAAATTCTTACCGGTACAGATATCATAACAAAAACGGAAGTTTTAAAAGACCCTTACACCGGCCAAATGTTTACATTACCCGGCCTGGAGCGAACCCCTATCTCTGTTTTTCTAACTTTATTTACTTCTATGTTTATGCATGGTGGGCTTGCGCATCTTGGAGGCAACATGTTATACCTATGGATATTTGGTGACAACCTGGAAGATACCATGGGCCATAAAAAGTACCTGTTCTTTTACCTGCTTTGTGGCATACTGGCAAGCCTGGCACATGTATTCAGCACCTTTATTTTAGGGCAAAATTTATTGATCCCTTCATTAGGGGCATCAGGTGCTATATCGGCTGTGCTGGGTGGCTACTTAATGTTGCATCCTTCAAGGGGAGTGCATGTATGGATCTTATTTTTTATAGCTACCATACCCGCTTTTTTAGTGGTGGGTCTATGGTTTGTGTTCCAGGTATTAAACGGTATGGGCACCCTTGGAGGTGAAGAAGCCGGGGGCATTGCCTATGCAGCTCACATCGGCGGATTTATTTCCGGGTTTATTCTGGTGAGAATATTTGGTGTTTCAAAACTTCCACCCAAACGAAGGTCTTTTTGGAGTAGCGGCAGGCGCTAAACTCAACCTAACTGATATACGCGAATAAAAAAAAGTAAAAAGTTGAATACTGTTGAAATACCACTCAAGCAAATCTTCGATATTCAACTTTTTTGGCTTTTACTATAGGGTTAAATTTCCTTCAATACTGTCATCCATTGTTTTACCAATAATTGCACCTACGGTTCTTTTTATAAGTCCTACGGCCATGTTATGTTTGGTATCCCAATAATAACCATCAATAGGTTCAACCTTTATTACAGATATACGGGGGTCGTCTATGCCTTCGGTAAACCATGTTTTAAGCATAGGGTTCCAAAGTTCTTTTATCTTTTCTTTATCCTGGTTTACAGTGGCTATACCATACACACTTAAAAAGTCAGAATAGCTTGATCCCTGGAACAACAACTGAACCGATGGATCGTCAGTTACCTGTTCATTTTTATGACTATCATTTGAACTCAGGAACCAGAAATTTCCTTCATCGTCCAACTTTTGAACTGCCATAGGACGCGTAACAAAAGGCTGGCCAGTTGTAATTTCTGTACAAAAAAAACAGGTAGAAGCTTTATCTACAAGGGTCCTCATTTTTTCGATGGCTTCTGGCCCGTTCAGGTTTTCAAAATTGTCTTCTTCTTGGTTTTTGTTAATACTATCCATAGAAATTTTTTCTAAAAAATATCAAAAACGGTACCACCACTATTTCGATCTGCTGTTCCCGATTTTCCTATGGCATTCCACACTAAGTTTAAGCTTAAACCTAATAGTACCAATATTGTTAAACAAGCTTTTGACTGAGCTATCCCCATAACTTATAAGTCTAATAATAAATTTTTGGGTAGCCGGCTTATAAAGTCTAATGAAACATTTAAGGCGACACTCCTTTCAAACCTTTTTATGGCAACAGGTAATAATTTGTTGCAGGTGGTTGTAAAAGGGTCAGACAATTAATAGAAATCTACCAGATGTCACGGGATGTATAACCAAAGGCTTAAACACAAACAACATGGCTACTGCTCGGTAGTAATTACCTTTTTAGCCGTTTTTGATTGTTTGATCCGGTAATTAAGCGTAAGGTTTATTTGCCGGCGGCGCTGTAAAAAATTGCCCTCGGTATAAAAGTTTGCGCCCCTTGTTATGTAGCGGTTACGGCGTGAGTTAAAAACATCCAGCACATTTAAATTGAGAGTGCCATTTCCCTTAAAAACATCCTTGCTCATACTTACATCAAAATAGTACAATGCCTTGCGGATGCCCTGTGCGGTCTTTTGCTTTGCCTCGTAATTGCCTCTTAACTGAACATCAAAATGTTTGGCTACAGTAAACCTGGAGGTTTGCCTGGCAAACCAACTGTATGTGGTGGTTTTATAAGTTGATATGATGTTACTACCATCAATATCAGCATGAAAAAAATTGAAATTGGCATCCAGTTTCCACCATTTGTAAGGTATGTATGCGCTTGTAAATTCCACACCAAAAGCTTTTTCCCTCAAAAGGTTTTCAGGTCTGGTTGATGAATTACCATCGGCCTTTACAACCCTGATTCTTTCAATTTTCCCTTTCGTATCACGATAGTAAAGAGAAGAAGAAACAGAACCTTTTTCAAACGTCAGGATATGCCCTAACTCAAAAGCATTTGAAAACTCAGGATTTAGATCGGGGTTGCCACTAAAAAAATTACGGCTGTCAGAAAACGTCATGTATGGGCTTAGATCGTTATACACGGGTCGTCTAACCCTCCGGCTATAACTTAACTGCATAGCATTTTGAGCACCAAGATCAACCGTAAAATGTGCACTGGGGAACAGGTTGGAATACTTGCGTGGATTTACCTCCTTGGTATCTACAAGCTTTGTGGTAACATCAGTCCATTCTGCACGCAGGCCGGCCTGGTACGATATCCTTTTACTTTTATTTCCAACAATACCATAAGCCGCATGAATCTTTTCATCGTACAAAAAATCATTATCCAAACCCGGCAAAGCCACATCAACTCCGGCAGCATTCCTTTCTGTAACTAAAAAGTCATTCTCCATATTACGAATGCTGCTGCGCAAACCCATTTCAATTTTTCCATCCTCTCCTATTGGTTGCACGTAATCCAGTTGAACCAGGTATTGCTTTTCATATTCATCATTAGGAGAGTGTTGTAAGATGGCTTTTGTCTTATCCTCTTGTCCGTTAGTGTTATAAAACTGCTGCGTATACACCTGTCGGGAGCTTTCCCAATTGTCTAAATATTTTACCTCGGCTAACAACTCATGCCCTTTACGGGCAAAGGTTTTTTTATAATTTAAGGTGTATTCTGAGTTAGGTTCAATTTCATTTTCATCCTGCATGCGTGTGGATATGCCAGTTAGGTTATTGATAGATTGCAGGTAATCGCGGTAGGCAAAATTGGTTATACGGCTGGCATCACTTTTCCTGTATAAATATGCAGCGGTTACAATGCTTTTATCGTTAAAATAATAGTCGAGACCACCTCTAATGTTATTGTTATAGCCGGTTATTTTACCGTTGTTATTTTGCTGTAAAATAAATGTGCTATCGTTCCGGTAAACCTCCTGGTACAGTTTGCCTTCGCCAGGTTGCCTGCGGTAAGCAATACCATAGTTTATAAAGAAGTTTAATTTTTTGTGACGGTAATTGATATTGGCAGCAGCACCAAGGTTGGTAGGGTAACCTGTAGTAGCTTCGAACGATCCGTTAAAACCCTGGCGATTGTCTTTTTTAAGAATGATATTGATGATGCCAGCCATCCCTTCTGCCTCGTAACGTGCCGATGGGTTGGTAATGATCTCCACACGATCAATCAAACTTGCCTGCAATTGCTGCAACCCGCTGCCGCCTTTAAAACTCACAAGTCCCGATGGCTTTCCATCAATCAACATTCTTACATTTCCACTTCCACGCAGCTTAACATTACCCTCGGGATCCACCGAAACCGAAGGAATATTTGTAAGAATATCAGAGGCGGAACCACCAGCATTTGCAAGGTCTTTACCAACAGTAAATATTTTTTTATCGAGTGATAGCTGCATACTACTTCGTTCAGCCTGAACAGTTACATCCTGCAGGGTATTTGCTGACAAGGCCAGTTTAAGCAACCCAATATCATGTACTTTATGGCCTCGGGATAAAGTGAAAGAAGTAGTACGAGCAGGCTTATATCCCATAAAATCAACCTGCACATAATAGGTTCCATAGGTAAGTTGAAGGGTAAAACTTCCATCCTGGGCTGTTACACTTTCATTCGCTAATTTATTGGTTGAGGAATTGATGACACTTACTCCGGAAAAAGTTAATCCAGTCGCAGTAAGTGAGTCAATGGCCCTGCCTTTAATTGTTGCCATCTCCTGTTGTGCATTGGAATGCATTGATGTCAACAGAAAGTATAAAACCAGTATAAATGGAATGAAATGGCGGGATGTTTCGTTTAGTTTTATCATGATGATTGTGGAAGCGAACAAGCGTTAAACAACCTGTTATTGCAGTCCCGGAATTTTAAAATTGTAACAAAGGCGGGAATGGTTACTTGAAATTTCAATACGGCGTTGAAGATAAATTATTAAACAGGTAATTGATTTGCGCATCGACGAACCAATGGTTTCAATCGATGGAAATCAAAGCCGCAAAAAATGGCTGTAGAATTCAATAGCCCCTTGCACCACCAACTTACTTTAAAATAGTTACAGAACCGGTATAAGGTAGCCGGCCGTTTTTAGGATTGATGATGTAATAATATACGCCTACCGGCAAAGGATTGCCTTTATAAGTACCATTCCATGGCTGGCTATATCCCGGGCTATTAAGTACAGGCTGTCCATACCTGTTAAATACTTCTACGGTACTGCCGGGGTAAGCATCCAGGTATTTAATCACCCATGTGTCGTTGATGCCATCCCCATTAGGCGAAAATGCATTTGGTATGCCTAACGATCTTAATAAAGAAACCACCATTTCGTCGCTTGTCGAACAATTACCTGTTCCTGTAGCGGTAAGTTTGTAGGTGATATCTGTAAGTGGTGTAGTAACCGGTTGTAGTATTTTGCTGTTATTCAGATAGCTGCCGGGTGTCCATAAATATTGCAGATTATTGCCAAAAGCATTTGCCTTAATTGTGGCATTCAAACCTTCTAAGACTACTATATCAGGCCCGGCATTTACTACCGGGTAGCCATGAACTACCACACTTTTTGAAACGGTATCGCTGAAACAATTTTGCTGGTTCCTTATGTACAGGCTTACATTAAAAGTTTGCGCAGCACTATATTTCCTGGATGGGTTTTGAAGCACTGTAGTAGTTCCATCACCCAAATTCCAAAACCAGTTGGTTATGTTTCCTGAGCGGCCGATGCTTTTATCAGTAAAGTAAAAGGTTCCGCCAAGACAGGTATCGGTTGGCGTAAAACTAAAATCTGCTTTTGGTTGTGGGTAGATGGTATTGATTTGTTGCAACAGTGAATCAACACAATTCTTGTTGCTGGTTACCGACAACTTAACTATAAACGGACCCGTAGCAGCATATTGATGAGAGGGGTTTTTAGCAGTTGATGGTGCAGTATTAAGATTATCACCAAACTGCCAGCTGTACGTAAATAAACTTTGGGTACCGTCAGCAATAGTTGAATTATCAAAGAACTGGCCGATGCCATAAGGCAAACAAATAGCAGGTAGAGAAAATGCCACCTGCGGCTTGGGGTGTATCACCAGAGATTTTGTCTCTATAGTACTCCTGCATCCACTGTCAGTTATCACCTGTAACCTGATGTTATAAGTGCCTGTAACAGGATAGTTATTTGTCAATGGACTATTGTTTTTTACTGTTGTATCAGAACGAGTGCCCAGGTTCCAAATCCATGTGTTGATCTTATTGTAGTCCGTTTTGGAAGAATCAGAAAAAATTATTGTTTTATCCACGCAGGTAATTGCTGAGTAACCAAAGCGGGCAAGTGGTGAAGGCCATATTCTTATATCCTTTGTTGCTGAATCAACACATCCCTTATCGGAAGTAAATACATATTTCAGACGGTGCAAACCGGTATCAGTTTGCGAAGGTGTATACAATCCACTTGCCTCAACACCTGCCCCACTCCATATTCCTGAGCCTGGCACTCCACCATTACCGGGTGTAGATAGCTGTCTTGTCGAAGCATCAAAACAGATGCTTGCAATAGTAGCTATACTTACTAACGGAGAAGCATTTACCGTAACCGATTGGATGTTTTCTGAAATGCAAGCCCCGCCGGAAAAAGCTTTCATGCGAACCTGGTATAATTTGGTGCTTTGCAATGAGGGATATTGATGAGAGTAAACATCACCTATTTTAGGTAGTGAGAATGTATCTGCTGTTGCCTGGTTATTTTGAAAATCCCACTGAACGATTATGCGGGTGACGATGCCAAAATCTACGGTGGAAGTATTCTTTATTTTAACAGGCACATTACTACATAAGCCCTGCCTACTGACCACTTCGAAAGCAGCTTTAGGAAAAGCACCGTTTACCACAAACGTTTTCACTATTGTATCGCGGCAGCCGGCAGCCGAGACAATAGCCTGCATTATATTGTAATTACCGGTAGCACCATATTTGTGCGTAGGGTTTTGAGCTGTTGAAGTATTATTGTTTCCGGGTGAAGCCAGCGGATCGTCAAAATTCCAACTGTAGGTAAATGCAGAAGAACCACTTTTTATATAACTGCTATCTTTAAAAAAAGCAAACGCATCGCTTAAACAAACGTAAGGAACTATAAAATTGGCTACAGGTTTTGGATTTACTTCTATTATTTTGGTCAGCGTATCGGCCACACAACCTTTATCCGTTTTAACAACAAGTTTAACCGAATAGCTACCGGCAGCAGCAAATGCTTTTGTAAAGGAATTTCCATTGCTTAATGAAGCAGTAGTGCCGTCTCCAAAGTTGTAATAATAGCTGTTAATAGCTCCTGAACCAGTTTGCGAAGTGTTGGTAAAAGTGATGGACTTACCCTCGCAAATTATTGCTGAAGTTGTAAAGTTTGGTACAGGCAAAGAATTGATAGTAACTGCCTGTTTCATAGTATCTGAAATACAATCCGCTGCACTTTTTACAAAAAGGCTTACTTCATAATTACCTGCCTTTGCAAATATTTTAGCAGGGTTTTGCAGCGTACTTGTAGTACCATCACCAAAGTTCCAATACCATTCCTTAACGCTGTTATTACTTGCCGTACTATTATCAGTAAAGCTGATGCTATCACCCAAACACACCTGTGTTTTACTGGTTGTAAAAACAGCTTTGGGTTGTGCAAAAATGTTGGAGAAAACATGAGCAGAATCTATTTTACAACCTGCAATTGTGGTGCCTTGTAACGTTACGGTAAAAGGGCCTCCTACTGCATAAGTATGCAAAGGATTTTTTGCTGTATCGGTTTTTTGATCACCAAAATTCCAGGCATACGTCATGGCATTACCTTCGGGATCGTAGCTGTTGTTTGAAAATTTTGCAACACCCGAGGGAAGACAAACCCCAGGCAAATCGAATATCAAAACAGGTTGAGAATGGATGAACAAAATTTTTGAATAGAGTATGCTGATGCAACCTTTGTCGCTTTCAACAAGCAACGAAACCTGTGGCGAGCCCCATGATTTAAATTGATGCGTAACAGGTTCCCCGGTAGTTTTTACAAGCACGGTTCCATCACCAAAACTCCAGGTCCATTTTACAATTTTGCCTGATGAAATGGTACTTGAATCTGAAAAGACAATGTTGCTGAAAGGGCAGTAAATACCCGCATCACCAAATTTAGCAACAGGCCGTGGCGAAATAACTACTGGCTTAATGGTATCGGCAATGCAACCAATATCAGTAATGACCCTTAATGCAACATTGAAAGTTTTACTGGTTGCGTACAACTTTACAGTGTTTTTAACAGTGTCTATTTTGTTATCGTCAAAGTTCCAAAGCCATTTAACAATGGGCCTTCCACTGCCATTTGCCTGGTCAGTAAAACGAACGCTATCGGGTTGACAACCGCTGGCTGTAATGCTAAAATTGGAAATCGGGGGATCATAAACTTCAACATCATAATTAATCTCCTGCAGGCCCGAACAACCATCAGAGGTTGGATTGTTTGCAAACACCTTTACAGGATACGTTCCTTTGCCATTGAATTTATAAGAACCGGAAAGTTTATACACGTACAAGTTTCTTGAGTCACGAATAAAGGAGCTATCATAAACAGGACTGTTGTTTACAATGGAGTTATTGGGGGCCAGTAAAGGATTGCTGTTAAAATCCCATGTTAAACTGGTAGGCTGATAAGGTAGTGTGATCGAAAATTTAAAAGGGGTGCCTACGCATGTCGCCGGAAAATTGATAGTAGCATATTGGTTTTGAAGACTTACATACTGGTACAAATCCCTTACGTTGGTACCACCATTATACCCGTATGATTCAACCTGCCCATAGCCATAAACAATTGCTGAAAAACTGGTATCTGCAATAATGCGGTGTACGGGGTTTACAGCGCTGGAGGCGCTTACATTTTCCTGCAAATAAGAAAAACTGGTATTGGGAATATCAGTAAAACCGCCGTTTGGCAAAGCATTATCTATTCGTACCGAGCTCTTATATCGCTTGTCAATTATTACGTTTACATAGTGTTGGGTTACCTGTGTTTGACCTGTTGGCACATAATTTCGATGAGCAGAAAAGAAGGTGATATCTCCCAGGGTTTGTTCAATAGGATTAAGCAGCACCATTTCAGGATCGGCATAACAATCCGTGTTGGTAGTATTGGTGGAGCAGCCTGCTTTGCAGTTTTGAGCTACAATATATTGCACTACCGATATGGGCTTATCGCCTTCAATATACAATGGGTTAGTGGTTTTAATGGCATAAAAGCCACCTGCTGCATTATAAGATGAGGCGGTAAGCTGAGAAGTAATTCCATTATTTGTAACAGTAACTTTTGTAGCGGAATTGTCCACAAAAATTCTGTACAGATCGTAAGGGCGATTGATAAATGGCGCTGTTATAAACTGCTTACCCCACGACCGTATAGGAAACAGTTGCTGAAAAAGATTATCGCCCCCGGAGGCGCTGGTACAATCAAAGGCCGACCAGGTAGAGGCTGAAAAAACAGCAATGGGTTTGCAACCTGCACTGCCGGTGGAAATCGATTTTATCCTCGTGCCTGAAATATCTCCATTTTGCACTCCCTGCCACTGGTATACATCTCCCGCCGAAGGCAAAGTAACCTGGAAAGTTGCATTGGCAACTCTGCCCGCCCTTCCGTTAAGGGTGGGAGTAACTTCAATTACCGTGTTGGGTTGCGTTGCTACAACTGTTATCTCTCCAACTCCCTGGGCATCGCTACCAGGGTTGCCGCCTACACTGCTATTGCTTGGGGCAATATATTCCAATCCTAAAACGGGTGTAGGCAAAGCAAGGCAGGCGCCTGACCGGGCTGAACGAATGATATGCGTATATACTACAACAGGTCTTTCAGAAGTGATGTGTATAGCTGCATTGGTTTTAACCCCATCCTGTTGCGTAATTAATACATAAGAATTGCTTGCATCAACAGTGCCGGAGTTTCCTATAAACTTTCGGGTAACCTGGTTAGCTGTAACTGCAAAGGTTATGGTTGATGAAGGCCCAACTTGTATGGTTCCGATAGTATTTACATCAGAGGTTATATAAATTCCCATAACTGATGATAAGCCATCGATATGAGAAGGATACGCAATCCAAAAATCCTTACCCTTATTAGAAAAATCCTGGCCAAAGACCGGCAATAAACCCCATACAAAAAATAGGGTGAGTAAAATTCTGCAATTCATGTTTGGGGTTTAGGAAACTACAATGTAATCAATACGCCTTTGTTTACAAAAGTGTATCGGTTAATGATGGTAAATTAGATTGAATTGTTGCGCTGATATAAACTGAAGTATGGTTAGGATGTAATTGATTACCATTTAATGGAACCTTCTTAAATAAAAATATAAACACAAATCCACGACAATGCAGAGGTAGTTTAGGCTGTCAAAAAAACTATAATTACTATGAATGATAGCTCCAAACTTTTGTTGATTAAAAGCATACATACGCTGATATGGCTATTCTTTAATGTGGTTATTTTTTATATAGTGTATGCAGTGGTGATTAACCAAATTGACAAATGGCTTTGGATATGTATTAGCCTTGTACTATTTGAAGGACCGGTATTGCTGCTTTTTAAAAACATTTGTCCTGTTACCTTGATTGCTAAAAAGTACTCGACATCTACCAAAGATAATTTTGATATTTATCTGCCCAACTGGCTGGCCCGCTACAATAAAATTATTTACATAACCATAGTAGCTATTGCCCTAATAGTTTTATTGGTAAGGATGTTACATTAAAAACAAAAACCCCTTTTGCAAGGGGTCTTAAAATCTATAATGAAATTTTTATGCTTTTTTAGCCCTTTCAAAACTGCTGGGTGGAAGTTTGGATTTCATTGGTGTTTTAAATACTTCTTCATCCATAAAAGGCTGGCTCGACATCCGTTTGCCAGTTGCTTTAAATACTGCATTAGCAATAGCACCTCCTGTAGGTGGCAATGCAGGTTCTCCCAAACCTGTTGGATCAATACCGTTGTCCATAAAATGCGTTTCTATTGCGGGCACTTCTTTCATACGAATAAGCCTGTACGTATCAAAGTTTTTTTGTACGGTAGCACCCTCTTTAAAACTCAATTTAGAATACATGGCATGTCCCATACCATCCACTATACCACCCATAACCTGCTGCCTTGCACCGCCCAGGTTAATAACCTGGCCACAATCACAGGCGGCATACACTTTCTTTACTACAGGCTTGCCCGCAACCATTGCTACGTCTGCAACCTGTGCCACGTAAGATCTGTGTGAAAAATAAACGCTAAAGCCCTGGAAGGTACCTTTGGCATTTTTACCCCAGTTACACATCTCGGCAACTTTTTTTGTAACAGCCTCCATGCGGTCAAGATCGTATTTAACTGGGCCTGCAGGTTTGGTGCGGGCCTTCTGCAATAACTCCAGTCTAAATTGGATGGGATCTTTGCCTGCTGTTTTAGCAACTTCATCTAAAAATGATTGCTCTGCAAATGCCAGGAAATTAGTGATGGGTGCCCGCCAGGCCCCGGTAGTAATAGGACTGCTATGCTCTACCGTATCTATTAATAAATTATCTACGGCACCTGCGGGAAAATTATCTTCCCTGGTGCTGTTGCCTGAGTTAATACCCACACCCCTCAGCTTATAACCAACCATGTTTCCCTCATTATCCAAAGCGGCTTCAAAGCGATAACGAACAGCAGGGCGATAGCTTCCACCGGTCATATCATCTTCTCTTGTCCATATAACTTTAACCGGGGCTTTAATAATGCTGCTGAGTTCTGCAGCCTCGGTTACATAATCGGTTTTTAACCTGCGACCAAAACCACCACCCAGCCGGGTAAGATCGAGCGTTATGGTATTTTCAGGAATACCTAACAATTTAGCAGTTGCCGTACGTGCACTACCCGGCGTTTGCGAGGGGCCTACCAGTTCAACACCATCAGGTCTTACATGGGCAAAAAAGTTCATCGGCTCCATAGGGCTGTGCGACAAGAACGGGCATTGGTATTCGCGACTTACCACCTTAGCAGCATTTTTAAATGCAGCTTCTACATCCCCATCTTTCCTGCGAACTGTGGCGGTGCCATTCACCATCTTATCAACAAAAATCTTATCATGGTCGGCTGTGCTTTCAAGCGAAGCGCCGGTTTCATATTCAATCTTAACTGCTTTCCTGGCTTTCATTACCTCCCAGGTTGATTTACCAACTACGGCCACATTGCTGCCAAAGGTTACCACATCAACAATACCGGGCATTGCCTTAGCTGCTTCAGCATTCACTGATTTTATTTTAGCACCAAATACCGGGGCACGCTGTAACATGGCAAATAACATCCCTTCGCGGTGAAAATCCAGGCCAAACATTCCCTTACCTGTAACAATATCCTTATTAGCAACGTTGATAATTTTTTTGCCAATCAGTTTAAAATCTTTGGGGTCTTTAAAAGGTACGTTGGTTGGAATGGTTAATTTAGATGCAGCATCAGCCAGCTCTCCATAACTCAGTTTATTACCCGTTTTTGCATGCAATACATAGCTGTTAGCAGTAGTACATTCTCCTTCCGGAACATTCCATTGAGTAGCTGCTGCACTTACCAGCATGTGTCGGGCAGTAGCTCCTGCATTTCTCAATAATTTCCAGGAGTGAGGAACCGCGCCACTGCCACCCGTAAGCTGGCGGTCGAAACTGCTGTCGAGAGATGCCTGAACAACTTTTACTTTAGACCAGTCAGCATCTAACTCATCGGCAACCACCATTGGAAAAGAGGTCATGATGTTTTGACCTAACTCCGGGTTGGGGCTTAGTATAGTTATGGTACCATCGGTAGCTATTGAGAGGTAACTATTAAATAAAATTTTTCGATCTGTAAACTCCTTACCTGCCGGTCCTACGCCTGCAGCTTCTGAAGTAAACCAACTGAAACCCAGCATTAGACCACCGCCGGTTAAAGCCGATAATTTTAAAAATTCTCTCCTGCTTTTATTTTGAATTGTTTGCATAAATTAAATTTTTGTGCTGGCTAATTTTACGGCTTCATGTATACGATGGTAAGCACCACAACGACAAATATTGCTATTCATGGTGTTAGTAATTTCTTCGTCGGTAGGGTGCGGCTTTTGTTTGAGAAAAGCAGCCGCAGTCATAATTTGCCCTGCCTGGCAATACCCGCATTGAGGCACATCTACTTCGTTCCATGCCTGCTGCAACGGATGATCCCCGTTTTCTGACAAGCCTTCTATGGTGGTAATTTTTGCATCGTTAACACTCGACACCGGCAACATACAAGAACGGACAGCGGCGCCATTATAATGAATGGTACAGGCTCCGCATTGGGCCAGGCCACATCCAAATTTAGTACCCACCAAACCAAGGTGGTCCCTTAAAACCCATAACAAAGGCGTATCGGGCGATACATCAGCCTTGTATTGTTTTCCGTTTATCTGCAGGTTAAATATGGTCATAAAAAAACTATTAAGGTGAACAATAAAAGTAGCGATAAATTAATTTTTTAGTAGAAATGATTAACTGTTTAACCTATACCCTATTAACCATATTGGTTTTACCAACAAAAATATCTGCCAGATAAAAAATTTTACTTTACTGTAATTGAAATAACAAAGCTGATACAAATGATGTGAAATGTCCGGACAACATTATCATTCATCATTCAAACTAATAATTATGCAACGCAATCTTTCAAACAACCGC
>JBBQVY010000122.1:0-14624 GCA_038211085.1 Chitinophagales bacterium
CAGAATTTTAGGGGCTGCACGGCTGGCATCGTTGCTACCGCTTGCACGGTGGTTGGTCGGCTTTTTAGGCTCGGTAGCATTCGCCACTAAGTTTAATGTTTGTGTGTGGTAAACGGCCCCACCCAAAGACTGCGGGGCATGCATTGAGGTGGGTGCCGGGGTTCTTCAAGAAACGCACAAAGCCTGTAAAGGATACCCCATCAGGACGAAGAAAGTTTACAGTTCAGTCGCGGTCTATAGCTTTAGCAACTGCCAGCTGTATTACATCTTACTTGTGTTTTCTTTTATCTTTTTAACGGTAGAATAGATACTATAAGCAACCATCAAACCAATAAAAACATACACCCAAACCGGAATGTTTTTACCTGCTATTAAAAGATATAAATAGGCCGATATGAAACACAAACCGGTGAGTAGGGCCGGAACTACGATTGATTTTTTCTTTTTTGCTCTCCTGATTGTCCAGCTCAGGCAGAGGAAAAAAAATGGTATAGCACCAATATATATACCACCGAAAATGTAGGGATTTACATTGTATTTATCGCCAAGGCTTAAAAACCATTCTGTAAAAGATTGCCACCAACTCATTAGCTAAATAATTTAAAAGCTATGTTCAATAATTTTTTTAAACCGGAAGTAAGCGTCTTCTCCTTGTGGTTTACAATAACCTGTTGATTTATTCTTGCAGCCACGGGGTAAGGATAAATTTTATTGAAGATGCTATTAATGGATAAACCGGAAGTGTTTGCCAATATTAACTCCTGCACCAGTTCACCAGCATTAGGTGCAATCATTGTGCCTCCCAAAATTTTCTCCTTCTTAAATAAACCGCCTTTGCTAATGTAGAGGATGGTTCTGGCGTAGCGGTAGTTGTCCGTAACTGCCCTGTCGTCGCCACTGAAATCCTGCTCCAGTTTTTCATATCCTATTCCCCGTTCCTTTAATTGTTTCTCATTCAAACCAAAGGTGGCAACCTCCGGATCGGTAAACGTAACCCACGACATGTGGTCATTGTTCAGCTTTTTGTTTAGCGGCGAGAATAGATTGTTTAAAATTATTCGTCCGTGAAACTCAGCAGCATGAGAAAATTGAAGATCACCGGCAACATCACCACAAACTAAAACATCTTTATTCGTGGTGCGAAGTTGATCATCCACTACAATTTTATGATCCTTTACTTCAATCCCAGCTTTTTCGAGGTGTAGTGGCTCCAGTATCAATTTTCTGCCAATTCCAACAAATACAGCATCAAAAGAAAGGGTGATCATCTCACCGTTTTTGTTCTTCAACAAAGCATCATGCGGGGATGAAAATTTTTGTATGCTGGTTTCAAAGTGAAATGTGACGCCTTCATCCTGTAGCCGTTTTATTAAAATATTGGTAAGCGTTTCATCATCATGAGACAATATTCCACTTCCTTTTTGCACAACGGTAACCTCGCTGCCAAGCCTTTGCATAGCCTGCGCCATTTCAATTCCTATAGGTCCGCCACCAATTACCAATAACCGTTTAGGAAGTTGGTTGATGTGAAAAAAATTCTCGTTATCAAAATACTTTACCTGCTCAATCCCTTCTATTTTCAGTTTACGTGGTTTGGAGCCCGTTGCCAAAACAATTTTTTTTGCCGAATATTTTTCGCCGTTAACGGTTACTTGATACCTGCCCGCAAAACTTGCTTCACCCAATACTACGTTTACACCCTGTTCAGAGAGCCAGGCTGCATTTTCGTGTTTTCGAATAATGTCCTGCCGGGCATGAACATACCCAATGGCTTTTTGTAAATCTACTTCACCGTTTAAGGTTAGGCCGAATGATTGCGCATCCCGTGCTGCCTGCACCTGTCGTGCAACATGTATCAGGGCTTTGCTTGGCACACATCCGTCATTTAAACATTCTCCGCCAACGTCTCTGTCGCTCTTCACAATCATAGTTACGTTCAAACCCACCTTTGCCAGGAACAACCCTACGCTTAAACCTCCCGAACCGGCACCTATAATGATTATGTCACAATTGTTTTGTTTCATTTTATTGATTCATTTATTGAGATATGGGTACATCCAAAATTATCATACCTGTTATTTTTGTGAACCAGCCGGGTCTTATATGGTTTCATTGTTTGGATTTTTAAATTAGAGATATTAACCACAGAGAAAAACAAGAGTCTTTCACAGAGGACACAAAAATTTAACTCTGGATTTTCTCTGTGCTTCTTTCTTTGCGGACTCTGTGGTTACCTTTTTTTATTGGTTAGATGTGTGCACACGGTAGCCCTTGTACAAGTATAATTTAAGGCATCTTTTTCCTATCTGATGAGAAATGCGTTTTCAATGCACTGCCATTTTAGGGGCACCCATACCCAAGGCAAGATTATTACTACAATAAAGAAGGACTATATTAGTTAGACTAACCAATTAAAAAATGAAAGCTTCTATCAAAACAGGTTTTATCGCAGGTTGTATTGGCGCAATCGTGTTGGTTGTTATCATGTTTATCATGAAATCAGCAGGAATGGGCGACCCCGGATTTATAGGAATGTACCGCGCTATGACACATAGCAACGGTGCTTCGGACCCGTTGATTGCAGGTTTGCTATTTGTTATTTTAGGTGGAGGCATTTGGGGAATAATATTCGCTTTACTTGTTAAGAACCCTACAGTACTGAAAGGCATTTTGTTTGGGTTTCTTCCAACATTGTGGCTATGGGTAGTAGTAAATGCATTGGTAGGAAAGCCCTTGTTTAATGGATTTGATTTGATGGGAATTGTGATGCCGCTCGTTTTCAATATGTTGGTTTGGGGTAGTATTCTTGGCTGGTATTGCTCAGGTAAAACTGCACGTCAGCCTGCTTCAGTGATTTAGGAAAACAAATTTCAAATTAACAGCATTTCGTCTCGCATCTTGTTCCATTTTTTTGCAGTTGAAAATACCTTATCTCTTTAAAAATAAGTAGTGAACTAAAGACACAAAAAAACCCGCCAATAAGCGGGTCTTTTACATTGTATTCTTTAAAATCAGGCTACTTCAACATTAGCCGTCTTTGAGTTTCTCTTTCTGTCTTCTTCGTTCAACATTACTTTACGCATACGAATGTGTTTTGGGGTAACCTCAATACACTCATCCTGCTGTATGTACTCCATACACTCTTCCAACGTAAACAAAATTTTAGGAGCAGCACGGCTGGCATCGTCACTACCGCTGGCACGGTGGTTGGTCAGCTTTTTAGGCTCGGTAGCATTTACCACCAAATCGCCTGGCTTAATGTGCTCGGCAATAATTTGTCCGGTGTAGACATCTTCTCCCGGATCAACAAAAAACTTACCGCGATCCTGTAATTTATCAATGGAATACCCAGTTGTTTTTTCAGAGTTCTTCGAGATCAATACACCATTGCTTCTGCCGGGTATATTTCCTTTCCAAGGTTTGTATTCGTTAAAGCGGTGTGCCATAACAGCCTCACCGGCTGTGTTGGTAAGCATTTGAGAACGCAGGCCTATCAAACCTCTTGAAGGAATATCAAACTCAAGGTGCTGCATTTCGCCCTTGCTTTCCATGATCAGCATTTCGCCTTTACGCTGTGTAACAAGGTCAATTACTTTACCGCTAAATTCCTGCGGAACATCTACCACCAAAACCTCGTAAGGCTCATTCTTTTTACCATCAATGGTTTTAACCAATACCTGCGGATTACCAACGGTCAGTTCATACCCTTCGCGACGCATGGTTTCAACCAAAACACCTAAGTGAAGAATGCCACGACCGTACACCAAAAAGCTATCGGCACTGTCTGTATCTTCTACCCTAAGCGCAAGGTTCTTTTCTGTTTCTTTCATTAAACGGTCACGCAGGTGACGGCTGGTAACAAATTTTCCGTCTTTACCAAAGAAAGGCGAGTTGTTTATGCTGAACATCATACTCATCGTTGGTTCATCTACACTGATAACCGGCAATCCTTCAGGATTATCGAAATCAGCAATTGTGTCACCAATGGTAAAATCTTCCAGGCCAACCACGGCGCAAATATCTCCGGCTAATACTTCGGTAACTTTTCTTTTACCTAAAGATTCGAAAACGTATAACTCTTTAACCTTCGATTTTTTTATGCCATCAGCAGTAACCAGGCTAAAAGCCTGACCTTCTTTAATGCTTCCACGGTTAACTTTTCCTATGGCAACACGACCAAGAAACGCACTGTAATCAAGTGAGCTAATTTGCAATTGCAGGTTTCCGGCGGGCACCTTTGGCTCCGGTACATATTGTAATATGCCATCTAATAAGGGAATAATATCATCGCATTGTTCGTTCTTGCTATTGAACCAACCATTTTTTCCTGAACCATAAAAGGTTGGGAAATCCAATTGTTCTTCGGTAGCATCCAGGTTAAAGAAAAGCTCAAATACTGCATCGTGCACCTCGTCGGGACGGCAGTTTGGCTTATCAACTTTATTAATGATTACAATCGGCTTTAAGTTTAAATGCAAGGCTTTTTGCAACACAAAGCGGGTTTGAGGCATGGGTCCTTCAAAGGCATCCACTAACAAACAAACACCATCAGCCATTTTCAAAACCCGCTCTACCTCACCACCAAAATCGGCGTGACCCGGCGTATCGATAACATTAATCTTTACTCCTTTGTAAACAACTGAAGCGTTTTTACTAAAGATGGTAATGCCCCGCTCTTTTTCAAGATCGTTGCTATCCATTATAAGATCACCGGTTTCCTGGTTGGCACGAAACACATTGGTTTGGTGCAAGATTCTGTCAACCAATGTAGTTTTACCGTGGTCAACGTGCGCAATAATTGCGATGTTTCTGATGTCCATAAAAGCCAATCCCCTTTTGGAGAAAATAATTTAGTGATGTAATAAAAAAACCCCTTTACTATATCCCGTTATGGTTGGCAAGGGGGTTTAAGGCCGCGAAGGTATGGATTTACACCGGGTTTTTGGCTGATTAACAAAACTGTAATAATGGATGTTGGTTGACAATGGGATGTTTTAGGTGGCATAAAATTTACAGCATCTTAGTAAAACCAACTATTATGCAAGACAATACAAATTCAATCAACCCTGCTGATGTTGATGAAAGCAGTACGGATGATTTGGAACAAAAAAGTGAAGAGAATAAAAGTAGCAGCACCACAAATGCCACTTACGGAAGCGGTCCGTCAGGCCCCATAGCTGACGGTGGAAGCGGTGGCGAAAAACAACCTAAAGAAAGAACGGGCAAGGACTCTACAATGGGTGGAGCCGATGGCGGTACAACCGGATTGGGATTTTCAAAAGAAATTATTGATCAGAAAGGAGAAGAATAAACCAAAGCCAGAAGGTTAGAAGTATCGTACCTTAACCAAAACCCGGCTGTTGAAAAAATTTGCATTAATTGTTTCTGTGATTTTATATGTGATGGCGGGTGTCAATCATTTTTGGCACCCGGCCTTTTACCTTCAGATCATACCACCATATTTACCCTTTCCTAAAGCCATCAATTACATTTCAGGTTTCCTGGAACTGCTCCTGGGAGTGCTATTAATTTTTAGGTCCACCAGGTTTACTGCTGCTATTGGCATCATCGTCTTACTCATTCTTTTTATCCCCGCACATATTTACACTGTTCAGATTGCATGCCCGCCGGGCACTACCTGCAACATGCTGTGGCTGGCTTTAATCAGGTTGGTTATCTTTCAACCCCTGTTAATTGCCTGGGCATGGTGGATTAGGGACTGAAGCAGTTGAGTGAAAGTTTCGAACACGATTTACCAGGTTTCCTTGCTTTTTCAAGAAGGGGACGATTTTATGCGCAGCATAAAATCACAGGGGTCGTAAAACTTCGCTTCAATTTGTTCCAATACTCAATTAATATCTTCAAACACCCACTTGTTTTCAAAACGCAGCACTCTAACTCCTATACTGTCTAAATAATTTTCTTTGCGTTTATCTCTCTCCATCCCCGGCTCCCAAAATGATCTTCACCATCAAGTTCTATCACTGACTTCTCCACAGGACAATAGAAGTCTGCTATGAATTTTTCCGAGACTGTGTTGGCGACGAAACTTTCGGTTTTTAATAGGCTTTTTTAAAGGTAAGTCCAGGGGGTGGCTTCTGCTGAGGTGCTCTGATTGCGGAGTTGTTTTCGAAATGGTTTAATTCGGGTTTGTTATTAATGATAACCTTTTTCATGTTCAGCATTTAACCACCCCTGAATGTTTTTATAACAAGTTATAAAACATTCGTCCTTAGAAAGGAGGGGTAACCTTTTTTGTTCTGCGCATTTGAATCAAATTAATCATTTTCGCAATCCCCCCTTACCGGACGGGCAGGACTTCATCTGAAGTGCAAAATGGGATCCTCCCCGCCCTTACGATGTCAGTTGGGTGGGAGTTTCAAATTCAAAGTGCAAATTAGTTTTAAACAGCTTCTAAGGTCATGGCAAAGCATCTAAATTTTTTCGCCCTTGATATTTAAACCGGGATTGAATTGCTGTCTTTATAGTCCCGATAGGGACTTTTGGTGGGTAGAAATCTTTTGAAAAAGCATAAAGCGTTCCGACAGGAACGCCTTGTTTTATTTAAGGTGATATTTCTACCCACGAGTTGTGCCTAAGGGCACAGCAAAAAGATAAAATTAGTTAAGATGCGTTTGCCCTGGCTCTGCGTTAGAAGTATGCATTAACTATTGTTTTGAAAACATGATTGATGTAAACTTTTTACCATCGCCTTCAACATTTAAAAAATACATTCCATTTGCGAGGGATCCTACGTTAATGGTTTCGCCGGTTATGCTTCCTTTCTGAACAACCTTGCCTGCCGAGCTACTGATGTGATACTGCTTGCCAATAATAGAACTGGTTGCCTTCAAAACAAGATTGCTCATAACTGGGTTTGGTTCAATTCGTAATCTTAATTCAGGCGCAAAACTTAGTGATATTATAGAGGAGTATTTGGTTGTGCCATCGAAATCTATCTGTGCCAAACGGTAATAATTTTTTTCTTCAACCAATCCGGCAGAGAGAAAGGAGTAGGTCTTTTCGACTGTAGAATTTCCTGCACCGTTTACTTTGCCCACCACTTTAAAATTTCGGCCATCTACGCTTTGTTCAACATTAAAATGACTGTTGTTGGTTTCTGAAGCAGTTTTCCAGGTAAGTAAAGCTTTGTTTGCTTGTATATAACCTGTAAAGCTGGTTAATGAAACGGGCAGTCCTCCTGTGTAGGTTATGCTAAGTGCTGGCCTGGCTGCGGCATCAATATTATTTCGCGAAGCAAACCTACGGGCATTGGCTGCGGAGCCTTCCGTGTTACCAACTATTGCCCATCCAAAATTGGTAGCAGCATTGGTTAACCAAGCCTCTACATCATCTTTTAACCCGCTGGTAGAAATGGTTACCACACCGGCTTGAGGTATGGCTACCCCTCCACTTGCAACTGCTGTAAAATCGCCACCGGCTGTATTCCATGTAGTAGTACTATTAAAAAACCGGTGTGTCCATGTGGCATCGTTGGTAGTGGCCGGCGAACCCATTCCCTGTGGATTATTGCCTGAAGTACCTTCTCCCCAATCATTTAAAACCCTATGAATATTTACGCCTGCAGAGCCTGATTGCGGTGCAACATTATTACAACTTAAAGTAAACGTAACAGCAGTAATTGTTGCGCCTGCTGGTATGTTTTCAAGATTAAAATGGACCAGTGACCTTCTTTTATTATTACCCGAGGTTACACCTGCAAATAAATTTACCCCGGCGGCATTGCTTAAAGTTCCGGATTCAGCATACATAGTATTGTCTTTGTCGCAAGGCACGGTAACGGTGGTCTGTGTAAAACCTATGAACGTTATAACTGAAAAAAAAAGCGTGTAGAGTATTCTCATAATGAATGAAGATTGTTTTGATAAGGAGGTACGTATAAAAAGAACAAGGGTTGTACTTATTCTGTTTATCAATGCTAAACCTACAAATTGTTTTTTAGCAGTAGATGCTATAATTGACAAAAAAATTAATAAGCCAAACGATTTTGGAAACTGCAACATTTGTTTATCTTACTAAGGTTGCTTACCCATGTTTTCTTATTCAGGACTACCCAAAAACTTATCCTTGCTTTATCTGACTTGTTACCAAATAGATTACATTGATTTTTGAAGTATTGGGTTTACTTGTAATTTAAAATTAATAAACGTGCAAGCACTTTTATTATGCTGGAAATATTTTAAGATCCAGGCACGCTTAGCTAACATAGGCATGTAAAAAGTGATGAAGAAAATTGTATCCCTATGACAAACCGCATATATATGATTTATGCATCAAGAAAAGCAACCTTTTAACGATTGAAACGTATTCTTATAATTACTAAAATCAACCACATGAAATCAAAATTTATTCTTCTCTTCTTATTGCTGACAACTTATTTTTCGCAGGCACAAATGCGGTATTTCTATGCAAACCTGCAGGGTAGCCAGGAAGTACCTGCCAATGCCTCAACGGCAACGGGGGTTGCTGTAATTACTTACAACACTGCTTCAAAAAGCATTCAGGTTTATGCCGATTATCAGGGTTTAACGTCTGCCGTAACAGCTTCGCATATTCATAGCGGTGCTTTGGCCGGCGTAAATGCAAGCGTACTGTTTAATTTGAATAATACAGGTGGAACTACGGGAACGTTAGCTGGGTCTGCCATTTTAGATGCCACCGGCGAAACCAATTTGTTTGATGGTAAAATGTATGTAAATGTGCACAACGCCACTTTTCCGGGAGGCGAGATTCGTGGTCAGGTTACTGCAGCCAATACCACCAATTCGTTCTTTTTAAATGGCCGTCTGCAGGGCAGCCAACAGGTGCCACCAAACGCATCGCTGGCAAAAGGAAATTTTTCTCTTGTGCTGGATGCTACCGCAAACATGGTTTACCTAACCGGAAGCTTTGACGGTCTTGCAGCAAATGCAACGGCATCACATTTACATACCGGAGCCGCGCATGTTAACGGTGGTACTTTTGTAAATCTTACGCCAAGTGCTGCCACAACAGGAACAGTGCATGGGATTAGTTCTATTACTGCAACCAATACAACTGATTTGCTAAATGGCAATGTTTATGTGAACCTCCACAATGCTACCTATCCCGGTGGAGAAATCCGTGGCCAGGCTACCATGCTTAGTCAGTATTCATTCTTTAAAACCAGCCTTTCCGGAACTAATGAAGTACCTGCAAATGCATCCACTGCTAAAGGAACTGTAATAGTTAAATTCAATAATTCTACAAAAGTTTTAGAGCTTATGGGAGATTATCAAAATCTTGCAGCAGCAGCTACAGGCTCCCATATACATGGGCCAGCCCTGGCAGGTGCAAACGCCAGCGTGTTTTTTACCCTTACTAATACAGGCGGAACATCAGGTGTATTAAGCGGTACGACTACACTTGATGCAACAAGGGAAGCACAATTGTTAAATGGGGAAATGTACGTGAATGTGCACAATGCAACTTTTACCGGTGGTGAGATCAGGGGACAATTATCTGGTACTTCAGGAGGTGAAACACAATTATTAACGGCAGTTATGCAGGGTGCGCAGGAAAACCCTGTAAATGCCTCAACAGGTACCGGTAGTGTTACTGTTTTGTTGGACAGGACAACAAGGGAAGTTTATGTCACAGGTAGCTTTTCAGGGCTTGCTGCCAACGCTTCCGCCGCACATTTGCACAAGGGCGTTACCGGCACAAACGGACAAGTAATTGTAGGGCTGGCTGCTACGGCTGCTACTGCTGGCACAATAACAGGAAACGCAATTGTTTCTGCAACATTTGCCGACTCTCTTATTAATGGGTTTGTATATGCCAACATACACAATTCAAGTTTTCCGGGTGGAGAATTGAGAGGCCAGTTAGGCAACCAGGTTTTACCTGTTAAGTTGTCTTATTTTAATGGTTACAAAGAAAGAAGCAATATCAACCTGGTTTGGCAATCGGCCCAGGAGATTGATTTAAAGCAATACGAAGTCGAGCAGCAACATCCAGCCACCAAACAATGGCTAACCAAAGGGATTGTAAAAGCTATTGGTAGCTCCATCCGCCAGGATTACCGCTTGGTCGATGCTCCTGTAACCGGCGCAGATAATTTTGTATTCTACCGCCTGAAGGCCGTTGATAAGAATGGAGGATTTTCTTATTCGCCTACCGTTCGTATCAATTTTAAACAGGCAACCGCGTCATTAAATATTTTAAGTAATCCTGTAACTAAAGGAATGCTTCGTTATAACATTTCGGGACTTACAACAGATAAGAAAGTGGAAGTTTCTATTATTGATTTTAATGGCAGGCTGATGTATAAAACAGTTCAGTCCGGCCTTTCAACCAACGATATTGATGTTTCTTTGTTGGGCGCAGGTATGTATAAACTGGTGATTAAAGCAGATGCTATTCAATTGCATCAAAGCTTTTTAAAATAAGCTCATCAAAGAATAGAAACAAAAGAGACCGTCATTCACGACGGTCTCTTTTGTTTACAACAAAAATGAAGATTTATTTAGCCGCTGTAGAAATTTCGTCAAGTGCTTTTACCAACTTTTCAACGTCTTTTATGCTGGTATAAACATGCGGGGTTACCCTTACACAACTAATGTTTTCCCACACAATACCTGTTGTATGAATCTTGTATCTATCAAACAACTGGCTGCCTAATTCGGCTGGCGTTAAACCCTTAACCGATACCCCGCAAATAGCACAACCATACGCTGGCTTTAACGAGGTGTGAATGGTTACTTTGGGCATTTGTACGGCCTTCTCCGCCCAATAATTTTTTAGATAATGAATGCGCTGTTGCTTTCTCAAACTGCCAATGCCATTGTGAAAATTGATGGCTTCGCCTATTGCCTGCTCAATAGGAAAGCTTCTTGTTCCCAGTGTTTCAAACTTCCTTATGTCGGTGCTGTTGGGTTTATCGTTACATAGCAACGGCCATATTTTTTCAATCTTTTCTTTCTTAATCCAGAGCATGCCGCTGCCGATAGGGGCACTTAAGAACTTATGCAGGCTAGTGCCAAAATAATCGCATTCAAGATCTGGTATTTTAAAATCGAGTAAGCCAAAAGCATGGGCGCCGTCCACTACTACTTCAATCCCTTTTGCATGGGCCATCCGTGCAATCTTTTTAACCGGCATTATTTGCCCCACCCAATTAATTACATGTGTTATGTGTACTATTTTGGTTTGAGGTGTAATGGCCGCTTCGAATGCCTTTACAATCTGCTCATCATTTTCTATAGGAAAATCAAAACTGATCTGTTTATACACGACGCCTTCTCTTGCTGCCCTTTGTCTCCAAGCCTGTATCATGTTAGGATAATCCTGTTTGGTGCCAATAACCTCATCGCCTTTTTTCAAATCGAGGCCATAAATGACTGTATTTAATGCTTCCGTAGCATTTCGGTTTACGGCTATTTCTTCCGGGTTACATCCAGCCAGTTCGGCCAGTTTCTCACGGAGTGGTTCCCGACCCATATCCATGATGCGCCACATATAATACGATGGCGCTTCGTTGGCCAGTTTGTTATACCGGTCCAATGCATCCTGCACCACTTTGGGTGCAGGACTTACACCGCCATTATTAAAATTGATGATGTTGGGATTAACCGTATATGCTTGTTGTATAACACTCCAGTAGTCTTCATCAGCAGCTATAGCTTCAGGACTAAAATTGTTTAGTTTCCTTTCCGCTGATTGAAGGTCTGCCGCAATAGATTGGTTAAAAAGATTGCCGGCTGAGAAAGCACCCAGCAGCATGCCTGTCTTTTGTAGAAAATCTCGTCGGTTAGATGTCATTCATTGTGTATTGTAACAGAAAGTTAGAACTTTTGAGAATGTATTTGGTTATAACTTTGTACTTCAAATTGTGATTATGCGCCAGGCCAGGTTGATTGTTGTTTTATTGATTTCCATGCTTTTTGTTGCGGTTGCACCGGGCTATGCCCAATGCTCCATCTGTACCAAAACGGCCATGCAACTGGGCGAAAAGTCTGCCACGGGTATGAACTCCGGCGTTATGTACCTTATGCTTGCTCCCTTTGCTGTTGTAGGTTATATAGGTTTCCGCTGGTGGAAAAATGAAAAAGAGTTTGAAAACGAGAACCAAAATCCGGTTGCCTGATTTCCCTTTTAATCTTTCTTATTTACTGACTATTTCAGAAACAAAGGTGTACAGGTTAAATGCTTCTTCAGTGGAGGAGCGTTTGTCAATTTCGTCCTTTATTCTTTTCTTATCAATATCTCTCATCCGGTATTGTTGAATTAGATGAACCGCCTTTTCAGCCAACAACCAGCTACGTTTTTCATTTGTTGATGAGGATTTATTCGGTTCGGATATTGCCTCGTAAAGTGCATGGATGCCAATATTTTCGGAAGCAATGGTTTTTAAAACCGAAGTATGTTTTCCCCCAGGTAAAAGCATTTGTTTAAGATTACTTACAAATGCATCGGCACCCGGCCGGTCTGATTTATTTACTACAAAAAGGTCCGCTATTTCCATCAACCCGGCTTTCATAGTTTGTACATCATCCCCTGCTTCGGGCACTAGCACTACCACCGTACAATTTGCCAGCCCGGCAATTTCAATTTCGCTTTGGCCAATACCTACTGTTTCAATAATAATGTAGTCGAATGGGGCGGAAGCAAGTACATCGGTAATTTCAATAATCTTAGGATGAAGTCCACCCAGACTACCACGTGTTGCCAGCGACCTGATGAAAACATTTGGGTGGCTATACCATTGGCTCATACGTATGCGATCGCCTAACAGAGCTCCCAAATTAAAAGGCGAAGAGGGATCTACACACAGCACACCCACTTTTTTATTATGGGAGACCATCTCTCCAATCAAGGCATCTACCAGCGTGCTTTTGCCTGCCCCGGGCGGACCTGTAATACCAATGATGGGTGTTGAAGAAGGGGGCAGGTTTTGAAGAAATGTAAAGTGGCCTTCAAATTCATTTTCTACCAGCGATATACTGCGGGCCAAAGCCTTTGTGTTGCCCTGCTGAATTTGAGTTAGTAATTGCTGCCACATTGTATAAACGAATATCGAATTTAGAAAGCAATTTCGTTTAGTTAATGACAAACTAAATTAATAGAAGCCGTCATGGTGAGTAGTTAATTTTTGGGTTTCAAAAAAGTTCTTTAAAGATGACATTCTTTTAACCACAAAGAACAACAAGAGGAAATACCCACAGAGAAACACAAAGTTTTCTCTGCTTCCTCTGTGAAAAACTTTTGAATTTCTCTTCGGTAAATAATACTTGTCATTGGCAATTTATTTCAGCATCCCATGCACATAGGCTAACACATCCTCCAGGAGATAATGAAACAAGTTCTTGATGACGATACCTTAAGTACACGACATTGAATTTAGAAAGGTAAGTTTGTTGCCTCATACACAAATCTTAATAAGTAAATTTTATGCCTGTAAAGCGATGGTTATGCAGGAGTACGATCCCTATTATTTTGCTATTATTCATGCTGTCCGGTTTGTTCATCAGCCGTGCTTTGCTATCCATAGCTTCGGTCGCTTTCATCTTTTTAATTGTATTGAATGGAAGGGATAGACCAACTTATAAAGAAATGCTTTGGGGTTGTTGCCTAATATTGTTGCCGGTGTTGCTTTCGGTAATATGGAGTTATGATAAACACAATTGGTGGCGTGCCGTAGAAGTAAAGGTGCCATTGCTAACCATAGGGCTGGGCTTAACTGCAATACCTATTACACGTTTCTGGTGGCGATTAATTATAGCATATCTCTTACTGTTAACAGTAATCGGTTCTCTTTGGAGTGTCTGGCAATTTGTTTCAAATTCAAACGAAATATTGCAGGGTTATTTGCAGGCCAAAGTAATGCCAACGCCTTTCGATAATGATCATATTCGTTTTAGCTGGTTGGTGGTTTTAGTGATTATTTTATCGTTACACACACTTATGAAAGGCAGCTCCAAAACCATTTCAACAGTCTTGTATATTTTGTTGGGATGGCTCATCATATACCTGCACCTGCTTGCTGCCAAAACGGGATTATTATGTTTATATACTGCAGCCTTATTATTCATCATCCATAAGATTTTTGTAGCAAAGAATAAGATTCCAGGCATTGTGCTGACAGTTGCTTTTTTTGCCTTGCCAGTTATTGCTTATGTAAACATGCCCTCTTTACACAACCGGGTTCAGTATATTTTATACGATTTCAGTAATTATTCAAAGGGTGTTTTTATTCCCGGCTCCAGCGATGGCGCCCGTGTACTATCCTTCAAGGCCGGCTGGCAACTATTGACTCAACATCCTGTAACAGGAGTTGGTTTTGGCGATTTGAAATCTGCCATTGAACAATGGCACCAGGCTTACTATCCGCAATCTTTGCCATCCGATCGTTTCCTGCCTTTGAACGAATGGTTGTTGTATGGTGCAGCCTCCGGCTGGATGGGTATCATTGCTTTTACTGCGGGTATCTTTCTGTTGTTACGAACAGCCTGGAGCTCTAACATAGTTTCCAAAATTTTATGCCTGGTTTTAATTATTCCACTGGTTACAGATGATACTCTTGAAAGCCAGTTTGGAGTGGTAATCTTTATCTTCGTATTAATGGTAACCAGGCAATTATTTAA
>JBBQVY010000123.1:0-14489 GCA_038211085.1 Chitinophagales bacterium
TTGAGATGATTAATGAAGTTATTATCACTAATGCTAAATTTTTTTTCATATAAAATTTTTTAGGTGGTGAAGAAAGCAGGATGAAACTATTAGTAAGATAAGTTTAATTTTTAAATCATTTTGTCCTGCTGGGGTCTCCTACTTATAGCTTTTTTGTCCTGCTGGGGTTTCCTACTTATAGCCTTGTGGGTGGCAGGGACCCCGGCAAATCACGAATGCAACTTGTCAACTTAACTATTTTTGTCCTGCTGGGGTCTCCTACTTATAGCTTTGTGGGTGGCAAGGATCCCGGCAAATTATGTATGCTACTTGTCAACTTTTGTCCTGCTGAGGTCTCCTACTATTAATTGATGATTGCGTTTCTTTGCCGGGTTCCCTTGGCTATCACAAAAAGGCTATGAAGGAGAACCCAGCAGGACGATTTATATTTAAGTAAGCTTTCCTTCGGCAAAAAGTCTTCTAATCTCTTTTTTATCAAATTTACCAACGCTTGTTTTTGGCACTTCATTTATAAAAATATAGCTTTTGGGAATTTGATATTTCACAAAGTCCCTCGATAAAAATTCAATTAATTCTTCCTCTAAAACTTTATCTTCATTATTAACCAATACTATTGTAGCCAAAGGTTTCTCCATCCATTTTTCGTCTGGTATCGCAATTACCGCAGCTTCTTTAATTTTAGGATGCGCCATTAATGCAGATTCCAGGGCAACACTTGAAATCCATTCGCCTCCACTTTTTATAAGGTCTTTTGTGCGGTCTTTAATTTCCATATATCCATCTTCATCAATAGTACTCACATCACCAGTTTTAAACCAGCCATCTTCTGTAAAGCTGTCAGCATTATTCGTTTTAAAATAGGAACTAATAACCCATGCCCCTTTTATCTGTAGTTCTCCCATGGTTTTACCATCTGTTGGTGCCAAAGTACCATCATCTTTTACAATCCTTAATTCCACCCCTGGAAAAGCAGTGCCTTGTTTTGCACGAATGTCCAGTTTTTCGTTATCTGATAAATGCTCATGTTTTGATTGTAGCCGGCTAACCGTTCCCAAAGGGGAAGTTTCGGTCATTCCCCAGGCTTGAACCCCTTTTATTCCAAAATCCTTTTCAAAACCTTCAATAAGGCTCTTGGGAAGTGCAGAACCACCAACAAGATATTCCTCAAGCGCCAATTTTTCTTTTGGTGGATTCATTTTTAAGGCATGATAAACGCCTAACCAAATAGAAGGCACTCCATTTGCTTTGGTAACTTTTTCTTTTTCAAGGATTTTTATGAGTGCTTCCGGTTGCAAATTACATGAAGGCAATACCATGTTTGTTCCAGACATAAGGCAACAATAGGGAGCGCCCCAGGCCATAACGTGAAATTGAGGTACAATCAATAAGAGGGTGTCATGGTTACTTAAATTTCCCGCATTTGGTGAAATAAGCGTAGACGCATGCAAATACGTAGACCTATGAGAATACAAAACTCCTTTTGGTAAACCCGTAGTTCCGCTTGTATAACACATGGCGCTTGCGTCATTTTCGTTTAAAGTTGGCCATTCAAACTCGTCTGATTGGTCCTCCAGTAAATGTTCATAATGTATTGTATTCGGTAGCGTTGTTTTAAAATCTTTAGCCGCATTTATTAATACATAATGTTCAACAGTTTCCAACAGACTGGCAATCTTTTCTAAAAGAGGCACCAGTGTAGCATCCACAAAAATGACTTTGTCCTCAGAATTGTTGATGATGTATTCCGTTTGTTGGCTTGACAACCTGATGTTGATGGTATGACAAATAGCTCCAATGCCTGAAATTCCATAGTATAATTCTACATGAGGACCATGATTCCATGCAAACGTACCGACCATGTCACCTTTGTTGATTCCTAATTTTTGAGTCAGGGCATTGGCTAACTTTTTACATCGCTTATACATATCACCAAAGAGGTACTCCTGCCGCGTTCCATCCGGCAAATAGGTGATGATTTTTTTATGATGATAGACGCTGTTTCCATACTCAAGAATGGTATTGGTTGTGAGTGGATAATTCATCATTAAGCCTTCCATACTAAAAATTTTAAATTATTATATTATTCTATTGTCGCAGAATATTGAATTGGTTTATTGAAATACCAAGATTTCTTTCAAATGGATGCTAACTCCAAGATATACGAATCTTTACTTCTCTCTCCCAAACCTTTCAAATAGTACTTTCATCAACCCAACCTCCCAGTAGTGCATTTGCGAAAGTTCATTTGCTGAACAGATGTTTACACTTCTTGATGGAATGCGTGCTTTCTTCCTTTACATTTCAGAAGGCAGGTCTTCTTTAGGCTTCCACCTGTATCATAGTGGCAACGCTTCCACCCACCCTGCTCAGCCCACGCCCCTTTACGGCAAACAACGTGAGCAAGGCCGACAGCAGCAACGAGGCTGGCATAAAAATATAGGAAGCGCCAAAGCCTTCTGTGGCGCCATTTAAAAAACCTACCATTTAGGCCCCCGCAAACGAGCCTAAGGCACCAAAACTATTAATTAGGGCTATGGCACCCGCTGTTACATTTGCGGGAAGCATTGCTGGTGGCTGGCGTTCTTATCTTGTCGTGAAGGAAATGTCTTTACCTCCTGCGCTTGCCTGGCGAACAGCAATTTGGTATTGCTCTGGTAAACTACCTAATGGAACAACCAGCCCGTCAACCATTACAAGATTTGCAAATGGGTTACTGTTGCTCATCCTTTGCGTTGAAAATTCCTTGTCCCATCTGTCTAATTTAAGTAGATCCCGAATTTGTTTTGATTTACTTCCAGTTGTTGTTTTGTTTGTCCCAAAATAGTTGTTGATTTCATCTATCGAGACATAGGGTTCAGCAGACTTGTCAAATAAAAAATTGATGGTTCCTAATGCGTGTATTACTGCCGCTGCCCATATTTGTAATTGTCCTGTGGCTAAGGGTACTGTTATTTGAAGTTATTATTGTCGGCACTACCCTTGCCACCAAGTCCAAATATGCGAAACTTTACTTCTCTCTCCTAATCTTTATAAATCCAACTTTCTTGAATCCAACCTCCTTATAGTGCATTGGCGAAAGTTCCTTTGTTGAACAGATATTTACACTTCTTCATCGAATGCGTGTTTTCTTCTTCAACATTTCCGTAGGTACGGCCTTCTTCAGACCTCCGCATGTATAACGCTGGCAATGCTTTCATCCACGCTACTTTGCCCACGCCCCTTTACCGCAAACAACGTAAGCAACGCCGACAGCAGCAACGAGGCTGCCATAAAAATATAGGAGGCACCGAAGCCTCCTGTGGCGCCATTTAAAAAGCCTACCATATAGGCCCCTGCAAACGAGCCTAAAGCGCCAAAACTATTAATGAGGGCTATGGCACCCGCCGTAACATTGGCGGGCAGCATTTCGGTTATAATGGCAAAGAAGGGTCCGTAGGGTGCATACATGGCTGCACCGGCAATAATGAGCAATACAAACGACAGCCAAAAATTACTGGTACCTACCAGGTACGAGCAATAAAAGCTTAGAGCGGCAACCAGCAATAACGGCCACACAAATATTTTGCGGTTGAGTGTTTTGTCGGAGTAGTACGACGTAAGCAACATACCAATTATGGCAAACACATACGGCAGCGAGGAGAGCCAACCCGTTTGGATCATACTGATTTGCGGGGCGGCTTTTATAATACTGGGCAGCCACATAACAAAACCATACACGCCAATACTCCAGAACGCATATTGCAGGCTGAGTAAAATAACCGCCCTGCTTTTAAATGCCGCTACATAATTTTTTACCGGTTTTATGCCCTGCTGTTCGGCTGCCAGTGCAGCTTCCAGGTCGTCTTTCTCCTGTTGGCTTAACCAGGTGGCATTGGCGGGTTTATCGTTCACCAGCCGCCACCAGAAAAAGGCCCAGATCACGGCGGGCAATCCTTCCCATATAAACATCCAGCGCCAGCCTGCTGCATTAATCAGGTAGCCCGAGAGTATCGACATCCATAAAATAGTAACAGGGTTGCCCAATATTAAAAACGTATTGGCCCGCGACCGTTCTTTTTTGGTAAACCACCTTGCTAACAAAATAAGCATGGCCGGCATAACGGCGCTTTCAACCACACCCAGCATAAACCTGATAATAACGAGTAACGTTATGTTACTAACCAGCCCTGTTGCCATAGCCAAAGAACCCCAGGCAATCAGCGACCAAAAGATGAGCTTTTTTGCACTTTTTGTTGACGCATAATGTGCCCCCGGAATTTGAAAAAAGAAATAGCCCAGAAAAAACAAAGCCCCCAGTAAGGAGGAAGTTGCCTTTGTAATATTAAGGTCCTTTGCCATTTCGCCGGCGGCGGCAAAACCAAAATTGGCACGGTCTAAATAAGCAAGGCTATAGGTAATAAAGGCAACCGGTATCAGGCGGTACCAACGACTTGGGGCAAGGGTTGTGTTCATAAGGTTTCTAAGTAGAAATTGTTCGTTAAAGCTGATTGTAAATTAATGCATGGTTTGCAACAGTATTTTATTTCTTTGACCTAAAAAAGTGATGTTAACCACAGAGAAAAACAAGAGTCTCACACAGAGGACACAAAGATTTACCTCTGGTATTTCTCTGTGCTTCTTTCTTTGTGTACTCTGTGGTTAACTTTTTTTGGCATTAATTAGATGTGTCCACTTCAGAAGCTCAAGCCGCTTGGCTTCGTTATTGAAATAGGACTCTCCCGATTTTATCGGGACTTTGTTTCCGAAACTGCTTCGCAATGTTTCGGAATGCCTTCGCCTTCGCTCGGCACCCAACCGGCTGATGTCCTATTTCAACAACTGTTGGAAGGTGTAATTTTCTTGAAAAAATTTGCGTGTTTATGACCTAATTCTAAAATATAAAAATAAAAAATGTACCATTCTGATAATAACGATTCTGAAAACCAGTCAAGGCAACAATGCCCCACTGCCCTTCACCACCGAAGAACGGAAGCCGCATTAAAAAACGATTTCGAAAACGCGGTGTAACCGTTTTCGACTGGCTTTTGGCGCCTGTCCTGTTTTTGCGGGATTACTTTTTTTTCCACAAAAAAAAGTAAAGAGAGTGCAATAAAAATGTGGCTCAATCGTAATGTCATTTCCATTTTTTGCAGGGTCCGCCAAGGTCGTTAATTCAGCATGACGGCTCTAATTATTTCTTTCTACTACCTCCGATCTACTATATACTATCTTCTGTCTCTATCTCCCCTATCTCCAGGGGATTCCGAAACAAGTTCGGAATGACGGCCCCATCTCCTAACTACTTACGACCTACCATTGATTATTGACCACTGACCTCCTACCCTAACTAAATACCCTGTCATGACTTCTCTTATCATCCCATTGAGGTGTGGGGGCAAAGTAAGTTTTATCCGATGGATGCAGGTGTTGTTTAACCACTTCATCATTGAGTTCAATACCAAGGCCGGGTGCAGTAAGCGGCAGGTTCGCAAAGCCTTTGGTGATGAGTTGACGGCCGTCAGTAGTCTTTACCAAACTCTCCCACCATGGCGTATCTATGGAGTGATGTTCGAGGGCTAAAAAGTTTTGGGTAGCTGCAGCGCAGTGTACATTGGCCATAAACGAAACCGGTGTTCCGGCCTGGTGCATGGCCATAGCAATGCCATGTTCTTCAGCGTAATCGCCTATTCTTTTTGTCTCTAACAAACCGCCAGAAGAAGCCAGGTCGGGATGCACTATGTCCACCGCGTGAATGTCTATTAAAGGTTTAAAATTCTTCAGCAGGTAAATATCCTCACCGGTTAACACGGGTGTTTCCAGGGCGTCAGCCATCATCTTCCATTGGTCGGTCAGCTCCCACGAAACTATATCTTCCAGCCAGGCAAGCCTGTATTTTTCAACAGCCCTACCCAGGCGAATGCCATTATTAAAATCAAAATGTCCGTAGTGATCTGTTGATAAAGGAATATCATAACCCAACATTCCCCTAACGGTATCCACGAGTTTGCCAAGTTCATCTAAACCCTTATCTGTTATTTGTATTTGGGTAAAAGGATGTTGCGTATTTCCATACGACATGTAGTTAGTTTGATCACCCCATTGTGCGAGGTCACCCTTTGGATTTTTCCAAAATTTATCGTTTACCAGGGTACCCGGAATGTTTTTTAATTCGCCAATACCCAAGTCCATTTTTAACCAGGTATAGCCCTGGTCGTTTACCCTGTAGTTCATTAATTTCTTTTGTTCCTCCGGAGACTCTGCTTCGGGAGTATCTGCATACAACCGGACATTGCTTCTGTACCTGCCACCTAATAATTGCCAGGCTGGTACGTTGTAAGCTTTACCGCAAATGTCCCACAAGGCCATCTCTACACCACATACTCCACCTGCCTGGCGGCTTGGTCCACCGAATTGTTTGATCGATTTAAATATTTGCTCAACGTTACAGGGGTTCTGCCCTATGAGCCTGCTCTTTAGCATCAAAGCATATCTTTCATCTGCACCGTCTCTAACTTCACCCAAACCATAAATACCCTGGTTGGTATCAATACGTATTATAGCCGTGCGACCCAACACCGTAGTAACACAATAACGCAGGTCGGTTATTTTAAGATCGGAAGGGGCTGAGTACCGAGGTACTTTTTGCGTGGTCTGCGCCAGCATTTCTTCTATTGGCGAAAACATAAAAGCACTGCCTAAGGCAATACCACCTAAGGTTGATTTTTTAAAGAAATTACGACGACTGTTTTCATTTTTCGGTTCAGCGTTTTGTTCGATGCTGTCTTCAATGGTATCCTGGTCTTTCAATCCTAATTTCTGCAAATACTTTTGTGATGGGGTCATAGTGCAAGTTTTTATTGATTAATATTTAGGAAGCATGTTTATTTAAGTTGATAGATTTAGGTATTTACTTCGTAAAAACCTCATAATTCTAATTTCAAAGCTCAAGCCGCATGGCTTTGTTCTTGCAACAGGACTCCTCCCGCTTGTTTCGAAAACTGCTTCGCATGTTTTCAAATGCCTTCGCCTTCGCTTGGCACCCAACCGGAAGATGTCCCTTATGCAAGAACTGTTGTTTGGGTACGGATCTTACCAACACTAATTTTGCAATTGATCTCCTAATCCTATAAGATGAATATTTCTACCAGGTCCTTTTGCTCATCATTTTGTCCAGTTCTGCACGGCTCATTTTACCAAGCTCAGGATGTTGATCCAGCCATTTTATGAAATCTGCTTTTATTTCGTCGGTCCATTGGCTGTCTATTTGCCCGGTTGAGTATGTACCTGATTTTACCCTGTCAAAAGCAAACTGGTCTTTACGAATTACAAATTCTGCCGTGCTGATTACCTGTTCGGCCATGTGTGCAGGCACAAACAAAACGCCTTCCCTTTGCGCAATTACCAGGTCGCCTGGCAACACCATAGCATTGCCAATTCTTATAGGTGTGTTTAAACCCATCAGCACCATCTCTTCTAAAAAAGAGGGGTGAAAATCTCTTACAAAAGCATTGAAGCCTTTTATGTTTTTTATTTCCTGCAGATCGCGGCTGGCACCATTGAACACCACACCATTGCCTGTTTTGCTAAAGATGGCTGTGGCAAGAGTGGAACCCATAAGGGTACCTCCGCCAATTTTTCCAAAGCCGTCTGCAACATATACATCGCCTTTGGTTAGGGTTTCAATGGGCCACGAGTTGGTGTTGCCTTTTCTGCCTTGTTGGGAAGTACCGCGTTCTTTTATCTTCTTTTCTACATCGGGCCGCGAAGGCATAAACATAGCCGTTACCGCTCTGCCAACTACCGGTGTTGAGTCGTTTACCATCTTCCAGTTACCATCAAACTGGTTGGTGTATCCTTCGTTTTTTAATACGGTCCAGGCATCGTCGATGTAGATCTTTTTTGCTCTTTGTAACAGGTCGTCGGCAACTTTAGGCCTTCCATCTGCAAATCGTTCGCCCTTCCATTCGCTGGTTAAAAACATTAGTTCTTCTTTGGAAATGGTTTGTGTATAAGCACCGGTGTAAAGGGAGAGGAGAAGTAATTGTAGTATGAGTGTTTTCAATTTCATTGGATATGTTATGGGGTATATTTTAATAGAATTGCGTAATGTTTTATTTTGGACTATATAACATCTTTAAGAGCCTTGCGCTGGGAACATAGTTTTTTTACACCCAGGGTAAAACAGTTATTGGTTATTTGCATCTTCAGCTTTACGTTTTAAACCTGTTGGCCTGATGGGCCAATAAAAAATGTTATTCGTTATTTGCTACCAACCTGTTGGCCCGATGGGCCAATAAAATACTCTGTTCGTTTTTGCTACCAACCTGTTGGCCCGATAGGCCAATAAAAAATGTTATTCGTTATTTGCTACCAACGTTTTGGCCCAATGGGCCAATAAAAAAACTCTGTTCATTTTTGCTACCAACCTGTTGGCCCGATGGGCCAATTAAACTGCTCTGCCATCAAATTGTAATATCTTAAGCTTGAAGGCTCGTCAACAATTGCTCACACTTCACCATTCATTATTTCCATCCAGGGGATGCTGAAATAAATTCAGCATGACGGCTCTACTTACGACTTACGACTTACTACTTACGACTTACTATTGACTATTGACATCACACAACTCACCATTCACTATCCAGGGGATGCTGAAATAAATTCAGCATGACGGCTCTACTTACCGCTGACTAATGACGAATGACCATTAACTTCCTTACCATTCACTATCCAGGGGATGCTGAAATAAATTCAGCATGACGGCTCTACTAATCTCTATCAACTATCTCCTACTATCTACTTACTACTTACGATTTACAACTTACGACTTACGACCTACTATTGACTATCGACTTACTCACTCCTTCTTTAAATAGTCCTCTATCTCCTGGTTGGTAACGGCCAACTTACGTGGGTAAACTTTTATCCAGGCCCTGTATTCATCTTTTATTTTGTCTGACCAATCGCCGTGAACTTCGCCTGAGGGGTATTTGCCTTGCTGCAATAGCACTCTCTCAAATTCGTCTCTCAGGCCTGTTAGCTCTGATTTTTTTACCAGGTCTTCGGCAAGGTGGGCGGGTATAAAAGCAACACCGTATTCGTTGGCAAAAACTATATCTCCCGGAAACACGGTTACCTCACCAATACGTATAGGCGCATTGATTGATGTAGGTGTCATATCCTTAATGTAAGATGGATGCTGTCCCTTTACCCAGGCATTGAAACCTTTGGTATCCTTTAGCTCTTGCATGTCTCTTACCGAACCATAGAAAATTACTCCTTTGCCGGTTTTACCATAAATGGCATTACCCAGGCTTGAACCTATAAGCGTTCCGTCTTTTACTTTGCCAAATCCATCGGCAACATAAATATCTCCTTTGGTTAAAATGTCAATAGGCCAAATGTTGATGCCACCTTTTTGCGACAGGCCTTCCTTTTTTCCCTGCCTTCTTACAAAACTGTCAAGGTCGGGACGGGTAGGCATAAACTGGGCGGTTACTACCCTGCCGGTCATGGTTTCGCCGGGCTTTAAAATGATCCAGTCCTTTTCTATTTGGTTGCGGTACCCTTTGTTTTGCAGGTAACCCCATACCTGCTCCAGGGTGGCATGTTGTAAACGTTCAATAATGATATCGGGCACTCGTGGCCTGCCATCAGCAGAGCGTTCTCCCTTGTAATCGGATGTGTAGTTCTTAATTTGTTCGCTGGTAGTGGTTACCTGTTGGGCAACAGATAGGTTGTAACAAAAACCCAGCAGGGCAATGCTTAGCAATCTTAGCTTCATAATGGTGCTTTATCGTTTTTAAATATCTATACAGGTAATAATTCATTTGCAACGGGTGATGCCTCCCACATATATTCAAGCGCAGCAACAACTTTTTCAAACTTTTCAAAGTTGCTTTCATAAATCAAATGATGAGCAACATTGGGTGTATAATCGGCTACAAAAGGAAGAACAGGAATTGGATCGAGATGTAATGCATCTATACCCAACATGACTGCACCAAGAGCCGAGCTTTCACCGGAACCAGATACCGACACTTCCATGTTACACGTATCCGCCAGCATTTGCAACCATAAAGGGCTTTGCGAAAAACCTCCGGTAGCATAGATACCTTTTACCTTTCGTTTCTCCAATATAATTTTTGCTATGCTGTATAAACCAAAAATAACTCCCTCCATACAAGCCCTTATCATATGTGACTTGGTATGATTGATATTGAGACCAAAAAATACTCCCTTTGCATTGGAGTTCCAGAGAGGAGCTCTTTCGCCCAATAAGTATGGCAACATCACCAGACCTTCGCAACCGGGCTCAATGGTTGCAGCTTTTGCAAACAGTTCATCATAACTTTCGGCGGTCTCCAGTATGTGCGTTTTAAACCATTCCAAAACAATCGCTCCATTATTACCTGGTCCGCCTACCACATACATTTCATCGGTTATGTGGTAGCAAAAGGTACGCATGGAGCTGTCCAGCTTAATATTTTTGGTAATTATGCGGGCTGCACTGCTGGTTCCAATAGTAACTACCAAAGTTTCACCATCTGCAGCACCGGCACCAAGATTTGCCAATGCACCATCACTGCCACCAATAACCAAATCTATTCCATCGGGTAATAAAAATTGGCTGGCGATCTCAGTTGATTTTTTTAAAGCAACTATTTGCTTTGTAGGCACCAATCCTGAAAATGATGAATCATTAAGGTCCAGTTCATGTAGTATGTCTTCATCCCAATGCAGGGCTGCCAGGTTTAAAAACCCGGTAGCAGAGGCAACGGATGTATCAACCAGGTAATGACCTGTCAGTTTGTGAAAGATGTATTCTTTTATCCCAACGAACTTTTGAGACTTGCTATAAATTTCCGGCTCATTAGTTTTCAGCCACATCAGTTTGCACAAGGGCGTCATAGCATGTACGGGTACGCCGGTAGCCATATAGTATTGTTCCGCTTTATGCGAGGCATGTAAACTCTCTGCAATTGCAGATGCCCGATTGTCGGCCCAAATAATACAATTGGTTAAAGGGTTACCCCTTTCATCTATAGCCATAACACTGTGCATGGCCGAGCAGAATGCAACAAATTTTGGAGCAGCTTTTTCCATCAACCCATAAATTTTATTGCAGGCATCCGTAACAGCCGTAAACACTTCTTCGGGATTCTGTTCGCTTTGGTCGGGCTGGGGGTGATACATTTTGTAAAACCCTGATTGAACAAACAATACCTTACCAGTTGTAGAAAATGCAACAACTTTGACCGACGTTGTCCCAATATCAACACCCAAATAATACTCCATGATTCCGTAGTTTATACAAAGCCCTGGTTCGTTTGAATAAAAGAAGTTGTATTTATTTATCCCACCATACCCTTGTATCTAAATTATCGGCTCCCTGTTTTGTTATAGCAGCTTTTATATTTACTGAGTTCACTGAAATTTCAGAGTTAGGATAGGTTAACCTTCTTATAAATTGCCCGGTAATAGACTTTCCGGGATACGGATTAGGCGTTAATGCAGGAAAACCTGATCTTCTAAAATTTGCCCATGCTTCCGGGCCATTTAAGAAAGAGGATACCCAGTACTGCGTGTTAATTTGTTCTAATGCTTTGCTATCGTCCAATGGGTTGGCATCCAGGTAAGTTTGAATGGTAGCGTCACTTACTGACGAACCGGCATCGTAAGCAGCCAGTTGTTCCATATGTGCCCTGATGCCTGCTGAATAATAAGCTTGCGGTGTGCCGGTAGTTATCCAACCTTTGGTACGTGCCTCGGCAAGTAACAATTGTGTTTGCGAAGCCGTTACAAAATATGCAGGTGCGGTAGTCTTCGCCATTCTGCGGCGGTCTAACTGGCTAAATTCGTAAAAGCTTGCAAGGCCCTTAGCGGTAGCCACGGGGCCTATATTTCCATTGTCGTAACCCATGGGCATACCTACTTGTTTAGCAGCATCAGTTGTACCAACAGCAGGTTGCTGATCAGGACCTGACTTAGCGCCTGCATACCTGATTGCGATTGAAGACAAACGTGGATCGCTTGAATTTTTAAGGTAGTTTACAAATGGTTCTGCCAGGTAAAAATTAGCTGCTTCAGTAGAGTTAAGTGTATTTCCAAGTGGATTGGTATAATCATTTGTATGGCGCATAAAAGCATTGTCTCCATTGCCCGAAATAACACCGCCTGCAAATGCAGCCTGCACGGTTGACTGGGCTTTTGCTGCATCAATTTTACTCAGCCTCATACCTGCTCTCAACAAAAGTGAGTATCCAAATTTTTTCCATTGTACTATGTTTCCACCATACAATACTTCACCTGCTTCCGTTTTGGTTGCAGCACTTAAGGCATTAGTAGCTTCAGTAAGCTCTGTTATTAATTTTGGATAAATGTCTTGCTGTGCATCGTATTTGGGCAAAAACAACTGCTCACTATAACCCAGTCCGCCCTCACTATAAGGTATGTCACCATACGTATCTGTAAGGGTCATAAAGGCAAAAGCCTGGATAATCCTGGCCATGTTCATTAGGTTGGCCCTGTCAGCATTTCCCTTGGAAATTATAATGACATCCCTTGTATTTCTAATTACATTCCGGTAATACTGTTGCCATAAAACCTGTGTATTATCACGGTTATCCTGGTTATAATTAGCACCTGTTAGCACACCAGAGTTAGGTGTTACTATTTGTTGTACAATACCCATTTCATACATTAAGGTTTGAGCAGGAAAAGAGGTGTTTACAATGGCGCTGTTTAATTGAAACACGGGGTCGATGGCTGTGGGGTTAGTGGTGTTCCGGTTTAAATCGGCAAGTCCTTTATCGCATGAAGTGCTTAATAAAATTGCACCCAGCAACATGCTATAGTTAATAATCTTTTTCATATTTAGAAGCAATTAAAATTTAATATTAAGGTTGAAGCCAATGCTCCTGGTTGAAGGCAAGCCTGTAGATTCCATACCCACCAGGTTATCTGAGCTATAGCCGAACGTTTCAGGATCTATATTGTCAACCCATTTTTTTATTATTAAAACATTGTTGGCTACAAAGTTTAAACGCACCCCTTTAACCGGCCACCTTTCGGGAATGTATTTAGTGAACTCGTAGCCTATAGTTATCTGGCGAAGTTTCCAATAGCCACCGTTGTAAATAACCGGCTCAATCAACGCCTGCGATCTTACAACAGACCAATAATCCTGCACCGGGGCAATGGCAGTATTTTTTCCACCCCCCACAGCACTTACACCATCCCCTACCACGCCACCTTCTCTGCCTACTAAAGTCATTTTGTGCAAGCCATGTCTTATCAGGTTAAAGTTGGTACCCGAAAGCATTTTGTTACCCAATTTATAATCTATAAGAGCAGAAAGAGAAACACCTCTATAATTAAAACTATTAGTAAATCCTCCTACATATTTAGGAAGTGCACTACCAAAATTTAAAAGATCGGGTGTTCTAACAGCAATGCCATTAGCACCAAATATCTTATTACCCTGGGCATCCCTTTTATAACCAAAGCCTGCTATCTGCCCCATTTCCATTCCAACAATTTGTCTTAGTTCCCCGTTAAATACGTGGGTACCTACTGTAATTCTTTCGCCCGGTACATCTGTTTTAAGACTGAGTACTCTTGTAATGTTGTACGAACTGTTAGCGGTGAACTGCCAGCTAAACATTTTTGTTTGAATAGGTATTAATGTCAATAACATTTCAACCCCCAGGTTACGGCTGCGGCCACTATTGATACGGGTATCAACAAAACCCGAAGCATCTGAAATTTGTGCCTGTACAATTTGATCAGTAGTTATCTTTCTGTATGCAGCAACATCAAGATTTACACGACTCTTAAACATTTTTAACTCAAGACCAATCTCAGTTTCTGCAATACGCATTGGTTTTAAATTGGCATTGGGTACGGTGTTACCGCTTGGGTTGCCAACTGGCTGTAATAAGCCCGATGGGTTAGCCAACAGGTTTGCATTAATTGAATAAAATAACTGGTCAGCATAAGGCGGTACATCTGTGTCGCTACCTACTTCGGCATAACCAACTCTAAGCTTTCCAAAGTTTAACCACGAAGTCTTCAACGTTTCAGTAAATACATAACTGGCCGAAACCGATGGATATAAAATGCTCCAGTTTTTTGGCGATAAAGTAGAGAACCAGTCATTACGCAGTGTTCCATTTAAGTAAATTGTTTGGTTGTACGAAACTTCGGCGGAACCATACACAGAGTTTACGCCGCGTTGAGACAGGTCGTAGAAAGGATCTTTTGCACGTCCGTTTTGTACGGTATACAATCCTCTGACAACAAAATCTGTAACCTGCACACTGTTAAGATCAGAACGACGTCGCATTTGGTTACCCCCAACCGTTAAGACAGTTCCAATTTTTCCAAAAGTGCGATTTGCCGAAGCAAGCAGGTCTGCATTGTACTCTCTAAACCTCCTTGAATCCTGTGTGTATACCCCATTTACGAAGCCTGCCGGTGCGGGACCCCTGGAGGCATGGCCGGTAGGA
>JBBQVY010000124.1:0-14366 GCA_038211085.1 Chitinophagales bacterium
CTTATTTAGCTATCATAATCTTCTGAATAAATTGCTCACCATTGTAAATCATCTTTACCAGGTACGTTCCATTACCTAAAGCAGTAGTGTTTAGCTTTATAATACTGCCTGTAACAGATAAGGTTTGCTGTTGCACTATCCTGCCCAAAGCATCAGCCACCTGTATGGTTACTTTACCAGCTACGGTATTGTTCAATTGCAATTGAACAGCACCAGAAGCAGGATTAGGATACACACTAAACTTAGTGTTGTTAGGAATGTGCAGGGTAAAAGTTTCGGTATAAGTGAACTTACCATCCCGATCAACCTTTTTTAAACGATAGTATACCCTGCGACCTCTTAAAGCATCTACATCGTCCTTATAGCTATAATTGTGAAGGTTTGCTGAAGTTACCTGGCCTATTGTTGTAAAACTGGTTCCATTCACACTACGCTCAATAGCATAATATTTAAAGTTGATCTCGTTCTCGGCAACCCAGGTTAAAGTAACCTTATCCCCGGTTAGCTTGCCACCAAAAAATACAATCTCAACAGGCAGCGCAGATAAACCACTACAGTTGCTGTTCCAAACCATATCAACATATTCAGGATGGTCTATGTAGGGATTGCGGTTCTTTTGAAAACTATAAGCACCATTGTTTCTCGTAATCTCTTTTGCACTTACAGGGTCTTGTGTATGCCATTTAATCATCAGCTTAAGATAAGGAATGTCTACGCTGGGAAATTTGTTGGGATCAATTGCCTGTACTGCATTAGACTGTTGGTTTGCCCATGTGGGTATATCGTCTTCGTATCGTGTAACCATGTACAGGAAAGCCCTGGCAAGGTCACCTTTATACTCATCTATAGGTTCGAACACCGGACCAGAGAAACCGGCAATTGCTGATGCACCTAATTTGCTACCATTTAAGCTGGTGTACGTAGGAGAGCCCACTTCTCCATAAATATAATTTGAACGCATAGCGTTTACCTTACCATCCGTTGGAAAAATATGCAGGTAGTCGGTACCAGGTCCAGAGGATGTACCGGTTGTAAACCAGCTCTGTGGAAAAGAGTGTTCGCGGTTGTAACACTGTCCTTCGCCAGAATAAGAACCGCACTGGTTACTAACAGGAGTAAAGTTGTAAGGGTCTGTAGCTGCTGGTTTATCAGAATAAATATCCCAGATAACATTAGCTGAACCGGTACCCACTTCGCGTGGCTTAATGTCGGTTACTGTGTACTGGCTCCATAAATCACCATACGATCTTGGCGTCATCCCATTGGTTACAATTGTTTTTAAAGCCGTCTTTAAAACGTCGCACGATTTACCCGAAGTGGTAGAATAATATCCCGCCGGCTCACCTGTGTTAGCTGTTGCTGTTGTACCGGCAGTGCCGTTGGTTGAAGTAACGTAGTACAATGGTCCGCCTGTGCAGGTAAAACCACTTACAGGAAATACAAAAAAGTAATAGGTTGTTGAAGCTGTAAGGCCAGAAGCATTAAATGTATTTCCGGGGCCAAAGCTGGCAATTTTTCCGGTATTGCCCAATCCTACAACCTGGTTGACTGCGTACGAAGTTCCATCAACTGGTGTAAAGCTTAAACTACCAGTGGTATTGTAAACAACAAGGTAACCATCCGCATCGCCGGAGGCAGCTATTGATCCACCAATAGTTGTATTTGATGGTGTAAATGTAATAGCACCCGCAGCATTAACCGGCTTTACACAGGCAGGCGGCGTGGTAGTTGTTGCCATAGCCGAAAGTGGGGAAGCAGTTAAATATAACGGACCACCATTGCAACCACTACTTATTGAAAAAACAAAGAAGCTGTACATGGTGCCCGGATTAAGTCCTTCGGCATTAAAAGAAAGCGCATTGCTTCTTTTAATTACCACCCCGTTGCCAATAACATCATCAGCATTGTAAACTGTTCCGTTAACGGGAGTAGCGGCAAGGTTCATATCGCTGCTCATAACTACCAGGTACTCGTCTGCAACGGGAGAGGCTGCAGTAAAAGAACCGTTAATGGTAGTATTATTGATTGCTCCAAAAACCATGTTGGTGGGTTGAGCTGTTGGTGTAGCACAGGCTGAACCGGCAAACGCTGTCCAGCTTACATCATCAATACCTTTACGGGCATTTGGGTTAAAACCATTTGCATCACTAGGTACAACCGGTGAAGTTTCAACTATCTCAAGAGAGAAAGTGCCGGGAATATTTATGTTGTTTATGGTTGCTGTTTGTATCATGGTTGCAGTGTTAGGCACATTTACAGTGCCTACAACGTTACCATTTACCTTGATAGTTAAAATACCATCGTTACCCGTATAGAAATATTTGTATTTAAATGTAAGCGATCCAATACCATTGGGAATAGAAGGAGTACTTACCGAACCATTTCTGAATATTGGTGCCGGGCCGTTAATTACCTGGTCAATCCTGGTGGCAGTAGCTGTCCATTGCAAACCATTGTCGCCTGTCCACACCCTGGTAAAATATCCGGATGCTGCCCCGGCAGCAGTTGTGCCGGTAATGTTAGTAAAAGTTTCTGTGCCTTGCGAGTAACCCACTACGCCTGCCGATAAGCAGATCATCAGTAAAAATAATCTCATGTTAAAATTTTAGGAGCGTAAAAGTAGGGTTAAATAGTACTCATCCTAAAATGGCCATTTATTATAAGGATTTTATAATATGCTTTTAACCTTAAGGCTAATAGTAAGCGGTTGACCCTCTCTAATAATTACCAGGTTGAGTTTAGAGCCAGTGGTCTGCAACAAATTTTTATAGGATTGTATGTTGTTTGTAAAATTTTTATCGATAGCTAAGATTTTATCCCCAACTTTAATTCCGGCTTGTTCTGCGGGGGAGCCTGCCAATACATCTTCAACTACAATATCGCCGTTAATAAAGTAAATACCCATGCCGGTGTACGAGTAATCAAATGCTTCGTTAAAATGAGTGTTAGGCAAAAGGTGTATTTCCTTTTTACTGTAATTAAGCACCAGGTTAAATCTTCTAAACAAGTCGTTGCCCAATAAGCCGCCCAATACAGGGTAAGCGGTTACATTAAATTCATCTTTAAAAATATGGGCAGGTACTTTTCTAAATTTATAGGGGCCAAACTTAACCTGCTTAACTGTAGTAACCACCATGGTTTTCTTTCCGCCAAGGCCTTCGGCCTGTGTAAGGGTCATCTTACGTCCCTTCTTAATAACTTTTTTATCGTTTGCAAAATCTTCCGACATTAACAGGCAAAGCCCTGCTCCGGTATCAAAGTAAAAACTACCATCTACTGCAACGCCATCTTTAATGGTAGCATTCAAAATTGGTATGCTGTTAATCACAGGTTTCATCAGGTAGCCCTGTCGCGGATATTTTATGGTCCCCTGCGTCCATACTTCCAGCATATTTACATCGTAATCAATCTTAACAATGTACCTGCTTAAAAAGCTATAGCCTATAATACCGTCTATGCGCACACCATACACATTAGTCAGTATTTCGTAATCGTTTATATGAAAATCCAGGTTTTCTGTTTCCAACCCCGGAAGATGGAGTGTAAGGTTCCGTACAAATTTTACCTTGCGAATGCCGGCAATGCCTCGTATGGTTCGGTCACTTTCAACGGCCGGCAATTGCAGGTAATCAACAGTAGCCGAGTCAAGCGATATGCCGCCACTTCCGGTATCAAGCACAAAAGATAGCGAGTCTGGTTTATCACCCACCGTAGCTTTTAATAGTACCACCCCACCCGTTAACAGCTTAATCGAAAATTTTGTAAGTAATGCCGAAGTGGTGCTGCCATCTGTATCGTTTTGGGCAAGCACTTTTGTGTGCTGCATTAGCAGGGTTAATACAAAAAACCAACAGTAAAAAAGATTTTTGTAACCGCCAGTTGAATTACTATGTTGCTTTGGTTGTGTCACTCACTTCAGGTTTTGTTCTTTACTCATCTACTTGAAAATTACGTTCTTTCGTATGTACAATAACGCCGTTTACATATTTAAGTTAATTTAATTAATTCCAAAAAGTCCGGCTACCCCCATCGTTGCAACTTTGATGGTGTATTTTTGTTGTTATACTAAAATTAAAAAATGGATGTAGCTGAATTGTATAAAAAGGCTTTAAACTTCGAATTTCTAACTGTGGATGAAGGCCTGGAATTGTTTGAGAAAGCTCCGCTTAACGACCTTTCATTTATAGCAAACGAACTTAGAAAGAAACAGGTGCCTCACGGAAAGGTTACCTGGATTATTGACCGTAATATGAACACTACCAATGTTTGTATTGCCAATTGTAAGTTTTGCAATTTCTATCGCATTCCCGGTCATGCCGAGGCATACATAACCGACATAGAAACTTATAGGAGAAAAATTGATGAAACGTTTCGTTATGGCGGTGAGCAACTTTTGTTGCAGGGTGGACACCACCCTGGTTTGGGACTTTCTTACTACACCGACCTTTTCAGGAGGCTGAAAGAAATGTACCCCACTTTAAAACTTCACGCATTAGGCCCCCCGGAGGTAGCCCACATAACCAAGCTTGAAAAAAGTACGCATGCCCAGGTATTGAAAGCACTTAAAGAAGCCGGTATGGATAGCCTGCCTGGACCGGGAGCCGAGATATTGGTGGACAGGGTTCGCAGACTAATCAGTAAAGGTAAATGTGGCTCGCAGGAGTGGCTTGACATTATGCACGAAGCCCACAACCAAAATATTACTACAAGCGCCACCATGATGTTTGGCCACGTTGAAACGGTAAGAGAACGAATGGAGCACCTGGTAAAGATTAGAGAGGTGCAGGCTAAAAAACCTGCAGAAAGCAAAGGGTTTATTGCGTTTATACCCTGGACTTTCCAGGATGTTGACACACTGCTTACACGAATTAGGGGTGTACAAAATCTAACAACCGGCGAGGAGTATATCAGGATGATCGCAATCAGCCGCATTATGCTGCCCAACGTAAAAAACATACAGGCAAGCTGGCTAACAGTGGGCAAACAAATAGCCCAGTTATGTTTAAACGCCGGCGCCAACGATTTTGGAAGCATTATGATTGAAGAGAATGTTGTGAGTGCAGCCGGTGCACCGCATCGTTTTACCAGCAAGGGCATACAGCAGGCAATAAGGGAAGCCGGTTTTGAACCTCAACTACGAAACCAGCAATACGAACAACGCCAAATGCCCGTAACTATGGAAGAGCAGGTTATCAATTATTAATCAATCATTAAAATTATTTCAAAAACCACCACATCCTGGTGGTTTTTTTGTGCAAAAAAATAAAAAATTGAAGGCATTAATTTTTATTTATTCCAAGTATATTAAAACTATACTTAACCACGTTTTGTTAACATTAAAATCGAAAAAATAAAGCAACAGATTCAAGTAATAAGTGGTCTTGAATGAAGTAGCACAAACGATTGTTTGATGGTCGGCTCTATCAAACCCAATGTAAACTTTCAATGTCAATGGAAATAGCAATACAAAACAATCCTTTACCCCAAACTGAAAATTCCGATTGGTATTCTGAAGAATTTATCAGCAACAGCCTTGTGGCGTATCTTAAAGAAAATGGCTATAAAATTCACAAGGATCTTTATAACAAAATGCCTGATAAGATTGATACCATCATTACAGCATCTAAATTTTTCAGCAAAGAAATTATTGAAGTAAAAGGCTACCCTGCCGACTTTTATAAAACAAATAACAAGGAGGCTCCACGAAATACCACGCACGTGAATAATGCTAAAAAATGGTTTTCTGAAGCATTGCTTAACTCCTTTGTAAATTTTGGCAAATATTATTCAAACGATTCAGCAGTAGTGGCTATGGCGCTTCCAAATGTTGAACGATATAAAACTATCATTGAAAAAGTTCACGACTACTTCTCCATGAACAATCTTTACTTTAAGATCTACCTGGTTAACCAGGATGGTAAGGTTGAAGTATCAAACCTTAATAAAAAAATTACCAAAGAAGCTGAGTAGGAACCAGAATTCAGTTTACAACTTTATAAACAAAGAAGCCGTTTCTATAATGAAATGGCTTTTGCTTTATATTCAATCCATCGTAAACCGTAAGTTAGTTTTATCTAAGCCATAATAAGACCCATCCGGCATCTTCATATTTAAAATCTACCATGTATAAAACAGCGGTTCTTTGCAGTTTATTTATTGCACTTGCCTTTAGTTGCAACAGGCCACCATACTACGCTACAAATAAAGTTTATAAAAAACAGGCATTATTATTTGCAGCTACCTTAAAAAGTAACCCTGCTCCTGTTGCCACAAATAACAACGCTCCATCGTACTGGGTTGGCACCACCAATTTCAACCTGCGAAAACCAAACTTTGTAATCATACATCATACGGCACAAAATAGTTGCGAGCAAACTTTAAAAACGTTTACACTTCCCCGAACGCAGGTAAGTGCCCATTATGTAATTTGTAAAGATGGTACCATACACCATATGCTAAACGACTACCTGCGAGCATGGCATGGTGGCGTTGCAAAATGGGGGAGCCTGAGCGATATCAATTCTGCCTCTATTGGTATAGAACTGGACAACAACGGGCTTGAAACCTTTAGTGAACCACAGCTATCATCCTTGCTTGTTTTGCTGGACACACTTAAGAATAGATATGGCATCCCGGTAAATAATTTTATAGGTCATGCAGATATTGCACCTACCCGTAAAAATGATCCCAATATTAATTTTCCATGGCAAACTTTAGCACAAAAGGGATTTGGTTCGTGGTTTGGAGATACCACCAACCTTATTTTACCGGCAAGTTTTAATACTGTGCAGGCATTGAGAATTGTTGGCTACGATACCAAAGATTCGGTAGCCGCTATTCAAGCCTTTAAACGACATTTTCTTGCTGATTCAACCATAGGTTTACAAGAGAGTGGAAAGAAAGTATTATATAACCTCATGCAAAAAGCCATGTAACCATGGCCTTTAAAATTAATGATGCTATAAAACGTGTGTTGAAAAAATGGGCTGCATCAAAAAGGATGAGCAGCCCATAGGTTTGTAAATAGTGAGTTTGTCAGTTATTGCTTTCTTTTAAACGCCAACACGGTGGTGTTTCCTTTCTTCAATTCAAGCATATCATTGTTTATACTGTAATTGTCAACTTTAAGCAGGCTGCTTAAAAACGCACTTTCATCATATTCGTTACAAGCCATTTTAGAAGTACGTATGTTAGGATTTACCTTAATATCGTTTCCACTAAAATTAAAGCTGCCGCTCATACTATTGCAACCAGTATTACCTGTAAAAATTCCAAGGTCAGCCAGAATTTTCATTTCGGGTACACGTTGCCAGTAGCTAAAAGGTTTGTAAGACGCTATAACAGTTTCTCTAAAGGCGGCTGTATCAAAAAAGTGAGTAGATGTATCATACAGTTTACCCCCAAAATCTTTTTTGGTTGAAGCGGTCTGTTCAGAGGTTACAGTAGTTGACATGGAAGCCTGTGTCATGCTATCCATACTGTTCATAGAAGTATCAACAGGTTTCCAGGTTTCGGCAGATTTCCAGCTACCGTCGGGTAACATCATACCAGCCAATTGCCAGCTACCGTTCATGCCGGTGTCGCGGCTTGCTTTGTAGGACCAATCCCTGTTTACAGATCCATCAGTTGATGTTGTTGCAGCCATGCCATTCACCTGCACATTCGATACTCCGGGAGTAATTACGGGTTTTGTGCTACTGCAATAGGTAAGTAACATGCTTAGTGGTAAAACGAATAATATCCTTTTCATAGTAGTAGGTATTTTTACCTTGCCTTAACCATTTTTATGCCAGTATCCACTTCTTAACAATTTTTTCTAGATTGCTGATTAAACTTTCAAGCAATTTGTTCAACTACATTTTTGTAATGAATTGTTTTTCAAAAAAGTAGTTTACAAAATAGCGGTACAATATTTTTAATAATATTTTGTTGCTAAAAATTTTCGGCACTTACATGCTTGTCTTCTTTAATAAATAAATTATTTAAATAATGTTCGGGTATGTAACAAAAGGCATAAAGAAATTCTGGGCTACGTTAACCTTGCTCTCAGTGGAACTGTTAGCGGTGGTTGCCATATTCTTTTTAGCACTACTAGCCTTTGTTAAAATTGCCCGGATGGTGTTTTTAACCAAAAACAGCAGCTTTGATGCAAAAGCATTTAAGTATTTGGGCGATCATGTTACAGAGACCAATACGGATATTATGCAGGGCTTTTCTCTTTTGGGAACACACTACTTTTTAATACCGGCCAACCTGTTGCTGATTGCATATTTTTTTGTAAAAAAGCACCGGTGGTATTCTATTAAATTTCCTGTTATTGCATTGGGCAGCCTGCTGTTAATGTTTTTACTAAAAGCCGTTTTTGGTCGTCAACGTCCATTAGTGCCGTTGTTAGACCAGGCAAGAGGATTAAGCTTTCCCAGCGGGCATGCAATGATGAGTTTTTCGTTTTATGGACTGCTGATTATTATGATTTATAACAGCACCTTTTCTCTACCAATTAAGTCGATATTAATTTCAATGTTAGCCACTTGTATTGTATTTATTGGTGTAAGCAGGGTTTACTTGCGGGTACATTATGCAAGCGATGTAGCTGCAGGCTTTACGCTTGGTTTAATGTGGCTGGTACTTTCAGTTTTCATATTAAATAAAATAGAAAACCTTAGTAAAAAGAGGATAAAAGTTGAAGGCGAACCACACCCCAGCCTGATGCAATAAACTTTCAAACAACTTTAAAAAATTCCGGTACATGATGGCGTAATAATTGAACCATTGGATTGTACTATTATAATTTTATGAACCGTATTGTATGTATTACCTGCATCTATGGAGCATCCATTTTACTTTACTCGTGTAGCACCTCGGGGCCATCCGGTTTTTTCGGAAAGAGATCACCCCACGAAATCTATAGTGATCAACTAACTACCGCCGGCTTGAAGGAAACCGCACTGGGCAAGCAATGGTTTACTGCTGCAAGACAAAGCTTACAAACACCTTTACAGGTTAATTTACCTTATAAAGAAACAGGCTATTTTTCGGCCACCATGCCCACCGCCATGGGTATTAGTTTTAGTGCTAAGAGAGGTCAAAAAATATCCATCAACATAGAAAAGAAACCTGTGGAGGGTTTTGCATTGTACCTGGATTTTTTGCAGCCGCAGGTAAATGCAAATAATCAACCCAAAGTATTGGCTTATGCAGATACCCTGCTTTCAACCCTGGCTTACGAAATAAAAAATGATGGCACTTACCAGCTTCGCCTTCAACCTGAATTATTAAAGAGCGGTGAATACACATTAACCATAACTACCGGGCCTTCACTGGCTTTTCCGGTAGCGGCTACAATAAAATCCAACATCGGTAGTTTTTGGGGCGCTGACAGGGATAAGGGGGCCAGGAAGCATGAAGGCATTGATATTTTTGCCCCCAGAGGAACGCCTTTAATTGCTGCCGCCGCAGGAACTGTTACCAGAGTAAACGAGAATACCCTGGGTGGAAAAATTATTTTTCTTCGTCCGGATGGCCGGGATTATTCTTTGTACTATGCCCACCTTGATGAGCAGATTGTAACAAGCGGCCAGGCTGTTAATGTGGGAGACACAATTGGTTTTGTAGGCAATACCGGTAATGCAATAACCACCGTTCCGCATTTGCATTTTGGTATTTATACTGCTTCCGGTGCTATTGACCCCCTGCCATTTGTTGATCAGAATATAGGTGTTCCCCCAAAAATCACTGCAAACATTGACCAACTTGATAAAATGGGCAGAACAAAAAAAGAGGCGGGGCTTTACAGCGGCCCTGCCCCAACCTCAACCTTACTAAGCAAGCTACCTGCTAATACAGTTGGTATAATTGAAGCAGCTACTACAGGGTGGTATAAAGTGCAGCTTCCCAATGCAGCAATGGGTTATGTTGATGCAGAAAGCATTCAATTATTGAAACCCTTGAGATCGTATGAGGTAACCTCTAATATGAAACTATTAGACGCACCTGATGTTATGGCCCCGGCAATGGCTGAGTTAAAGCGGGGAGATACCGTACAACTGCTTGGTAAATTTGGAGAATACAGCCTGGTTAAAAAAAGTGAGCTTCTCCAGGGATGGGTCAAAATGTAAGGCAACTCTTCGGGTACTAGGCTTCCTGGTCAAAGTATAGTTTATAGTAATGTTTACCTGTCATTTCATCGTACCCTTTCTCAATCAGGTCCTTTCGGCCATGGATGTAGATGTGAAAATTCTTATCAAGCTTTAATACTGCTTTAAATATTTTTGATTGCTTCTTTACTGCAGAAAGATTGATAGAAAAGTCATCTTCAATTTCAAAATTCTTAGACGATTCGTAGTTTTTCTTAAAAGCCATAAACTGGTCTACCACTTCAGGATGGTGTATTACCTGTTCAGTAAATTCATCCAGTTTAAAAGAATCATTGGTTGAAAAATATTCCATCGATTTGTTAAGCAGATCAATTTGATCGCTTTTTGAAACCTCAAAATTCTCAGCATATTCATTCGTTATAAACTGCTTGCAAAGCCCCAGGTATTTGTCTGTATTATGGTAACTATCGTTGTAAGGCTCTACCTGCAAAAAGTCTTTTACCCAATATTGGGCATCGTTACTTTTGTTAGTATTGTCCATCACACATATCGTATATCCTTCTTCTTTATTGTTTTTAAAGATGAGGCAGCCCTTATCAGGTTTACCGGGTCCAACCCCCTCTTCATACATTACCTCCAGGCTTTTGCCATGTGTAAAAACCTTTAAAAAGGTATCTTTACTTTCCGATTTAAAAATACCTATTGCCTGCTTATACTCAGTTCCAAGGGGTACATTTTCAAATTCTGCTACATATAATTCTCCTTCTTTTACGCGGGCATGGGTGCTTTTGCTGTATAGAAAAGAAGCTAACAATGCTGTATTTTTTAAAAATGATTTGGTATCGTCAAATATGCCGGTAACGTAGGTAAAGACTTCATTTAGATTTAAATCGCTGAGATGTGTAAAATGGTAATGTTCATTTTCATTAAAGGCTGCCAGAAAGTATTTCTTCAAAAATCCCTGCACTACATCATCGTTAAGGGTCAAGGCATTTTCTGATAAAGTAAGGTTTTCGCCACGGGTTGGATTGCCTACTTTATGTACCACTACCTGCTTTAAAACCACGCTTTCAATTGCTGTCATGCGACAAATGTAGGGGGTTTAAAACTATACTTTAAAGCAAACAGGGGACAATAAATGCGGTCGGAAGGAAGATAACAGAAATCAAAAAAGCTTGAAAAAGTATCTTAAATAAATGGATAACAATTGCTCGTTTTTAAATTATAAAGTAGTTTTACAGAAGAATAACTACAGTAAACTTTTTCTTTTCTTCATGCTTTGAGTTAGCATTGTTATGTTACCAACCTACATTTTTGCCGAGATCAAAAACCTGCTTAGATACATAAACCTGCATGAGTCAGATATCTTAACCGAACTTGTGCAGGAAGAAATTGATCGCTATCCGGTATATGAAAGCAAAGCCATTTTTAAAATGATCCTGCTTCAAAAGAAAGCCATTACTCAAAACGAAGTTCATGTTGAATACTTGCTTGCTTACAACTAATTCCATTGTAAAAAAGTCAGGCAGGTTAACCGTCAACTAAGCAAATATTCCTTAAGCATATTGTATGAAGGTGTCATTAAGATGCTTTCCTTCTTCTTAGTCATAATACCCCTGATGGCTTCGGGAAGTTCAACCTTTTGCTGAATGACCGGCTCCACTACATCATAAAATTTTACAGGGTGAGCTGTTTCCAGTATGATGCCTTTGTCACCAATATGAGTACTTAAGTAATGTTGCAAAGCGTTGAAGGCAACAGCGCCATGTGGATCGCAGAGGTACTGGTACTTTTCATATACTTCTTTTAACGTAGACTTCGTATCATCATCAGAAATAGTGTAGCCAGACATCATATTTTTGATAGCGGAGTACTGGTGATGAAACAACTCCAGTATGCGTACAAAGTTGCTTGGGTTGCCTACGTCCATTGCATTGGACATGGTGGCCAAAGCAGGCTTTGCATTAAAAATACCGGTTTGCAAATACTCAGCCACAGCATTATTTGCATTGCAGGCAGCTATAAAATGTTTAACGGGTAAACCGGAAATATGCGCTAAAAGTCCGGCGCAAATATTACCAAAATTGCCACTGGGTACACACACTACCGGCAGATTGCTTTTATCGGCCCATTGCTGGTAAGCATAAAAATAGTAAAACTGTTGAGGCAACCACCGGGCAACATTAATGGAGTTCGCTGAGGTCAAAAACAATTCATCGTTCAACTCCTTATCAGCAAAAGCCTCTTTAACCATGCGCTGGCAATCATCAAAATTTCCATTTACCTCGATAGCACAAATGTTATTACCCAAAGTGGTAAGCTGTTGCTCTTGTACGCTGCTCACTTTGCCAGAGGGATAGAGTATGACCACATTTACACCTTCCACATTTAAAAAACCGCTGGCAACCGCACCACCCGTATCACCGGAGGTGGCTACTAAAACAGTTACGTCGCGATCGTCGCCGGCAACAAAATGACCCAGGCAACGGCTCATAAACCGTGCGCCCACATCTTTAAAAGCAAGCGTTGGTCCGTGGAATAATTCAAGTGAAAAAATATTGTCCGTTACTTTAATTAAGGGAAAATCGAAGTTGATGGTTTCAGCAACTATTCCTCTGAGTACCTGCCCGGGTATGGTATTGCCTACATAAGGCTGAATAACTCTGAATGCTATTTCTTCTTTGGACAGCGAACCTATATTGTCGAAAAACTCTTTGTCAAGAACAGGTATTGTTTCAGGAAAATACAAGCCATTATCAGGAGCTAAACCTTTTATGGTAGCCTCTTTAAAATCTACAACTGCAGACTGTTTGTTGGTACTATAATACTGCATAGTTTAAATAATTTTACGCACATTTTTAGTTTTCAGGGTTGAATGGAAACGCCTGTTTTGTTTATGGTGGTAACGTAGGTATGATGCGGCAAATTCATATTGCTGTAAATCTCTATCATGATAGCCTCAACCTGTTTGGCGGTTTGTTCGGTAGTGCTTAGCATAAAAATGGATGGACCCGAACCTGAAATGCCTCCACCTAAGGCACCTGCCTGTTTACAGCGCTTTTTAACTTCGTCAAAGCCGGGTATTAGCATACTACGCACCGGTTCAATAATCACATCTTCCAGGGAACGACCTATTAATTCAACATCATTTTTAATAAATCCTGCAACCAGCCCGCCAATATTTCCCCACTGTTTAATGGCATCCTTTAGCAGCACTTCCTTTCTCAATATTTGCCTTGCATCGCTTGTGCGAACTTCAATCTGGGGATGCACCACGGTTACAAACAAATCAGGTGTAGGTATCGTAATAATATCCAACGGGTGGATGGAACGAATGAGCGTTACTCCCCCGTAAATACAGGGAGCAACATTATCAGCATGTTTAACCCCGCTGGCCACCTTCTCGCCAAACATTGCAAAGCGCACCAGGTCTTCGTTACTAAAAATATTACCAAGTAAATGATTTGCTGCCACCACTGCACCTGCTGCGCTGGCAGCACTTGAGCCTATACCACTGCCGGGTTTTATGTGCTTCTCAATGATAACCTCAAAGCCTTTTGTACCACCAATCTCGTTGAGCATTTCGATAAGGGGTGCACCTGCAGTATTTTGTTTGGGGTCGCTGGGTAACTGGTAGCCGTCAACACTGGTGATGGTAATTTTGGGCTCATCGAGCAGCCGTACCCGCATAATATCATAGGGTAGATGCAGGCATAAACCCAGCACATCAAAGCCGCACACCAGGTTGGCCACAGTGCCCGGTGCATGAACTACTACTTCGCTGTTGTTTTGTAATTCCATGTAGGATGTGGACAGGTTTAATTCTTATTTATTTTATTAACCCATCGCTGTAGCTCCATAGAAAACCATTGTTGAATGGAGCGTCGCAACGATGTTCTATTATTATCCTTCAGCCGGTAACCAAATGTTTTTATACTTACTGCTTTATAAAAATCAAATATTTATACATTGCTGTTGACCATCAGTATGGTTTACCGTCCTGCCCTGATGATGTCTGCAAACACTCCTGAAGCAGTGACCTCTGCCCCCGCACCCGCACCTTTAATTACAAGTGGCTGCTCTGTATACCTGTTAGTGTAAAATAAAACCACATTGTCTTTACCATATAAATGATACAGGTCGTGCTGCGGTTCAATATGTTGCAAACCTACTGAGGCTTTACCGTTTTGGTAACGGGCAACAAACTTTAATTTATTGCCTGCCTTGCTTGCTTCATTGTACAAATTTTTAAAGTGGTCTTCGTGCTTT
>JBBQVY010000125.1:0-14357 GCA_038211085.1 Chitinophagales bacterium
AGCCTGCAGGTAACCGTCGTCCGAAAGGTCGACATCAGTCCAGCCGGTAAAACGATTTTCTTTATTCCAGGTACTTTCTCCATGGCGTATAAGCACTAGTTTTTGCATTGAGTAAAGGTAGAGGGTTAGTAGAAGGCGATGGTATTTGGAAGAGTGTTAGTGATATATCTGCCTGGTGGTTGCGGGTCACAACTCCGTGCTGTGGTTGCAGGCGAAAAACAGTATTCAACAGAGGGAACAACAAGAATGGCGAAAAAGTGTACAGTTACAACACTTATAAAAGCAGGAATGTGACCGAGTACTTTAATTTGTGCCACCAATGCCTGTGATAAAGTTGACGGTGACAAATCAATTAGATGAGTACAGTTGTAAGGATTTATTTTTCAAAAAGCAAAAAAAGTCAATTAGGTGATTATTTTAGGTACATTTCCAAAAAGGTAAATAAATGAAAAATCTAATAACTGTTGGAATCTTAACTCTTCTATTTCATAATCTTAAAGGGCAGGATTGTGATATGATTAATAATTTTACCGCTCTTAATGGTATTTTGCTTGGAAGAAAAGTCTCCGACGAAATAAAAGATAATTTTCGTATCAAATCATTTGATTCGAGTGATAATCAATATAAAATTATTAATAGTGATAAATCGAAAAAACGGAAATTGTTTTCTTTTTTTGATATTATGTTCGATGAAGCAACTGTTTATACTTCTAAGGAAAATATCGTTTACACAGTTGTACTATCAAAGGATTTTTCAATTGAAGAAAATTTAGAATTGGAAAGGAATGGGAGAATATTTATGTTAGAGGAATTGGAAAGAAATCTTAAAAATTTATTTGGAACTCCTACTGAAAAAGAAAAGAACTCTGTTTTTCCTTTAGTTATTTTGTATGAGTGTGAAAAAATTAAAGTTTTTATTTGGTTAAGTAAATATGATACAGGACCTAAAAAAGGTAAATGGCATATGTTTATAGAAGTGACTGATAAATTAGCGGAAAATAAAAGTAAATTGGAATTTATAAAAAGACCTTAGCGCTATTAATAATTTTAGCTTTTTAGTTGATAAAATTGATCGAATGAGAAAGGTAAATTCGATTTTTTGTGCGGATTAAAAATAGAGTTTGATAGTGACTCTCAAGACTTTCTAAGCGTGTGGCTGATCATGGCCAAACTGCTAGGCTGATTAGAATATTAACAATGGCTAAAACTTGAAAATTTTATTATGGATGGTGAAATGTGTAAGATCTGTTTGATAAATCCGGCAAGCGATATTAATTCTCATTTTACTCCGGCAGCTATAACAAGATCAACCTATGGTCGTCGAAATTTAGAAGATATTTATTCGATAGACACGTTTCAAGGCATTATTGAAAATTATAAAGGAAGGGAGCATCCCAATGCAAAGGATATTATTTTACTTGGACCACATGTATCAAAAAAGATATTTTGTAAAAAATGTGAAGAAGACCTTAGCAAAATCGAGTCTTTTCAAAATGAATTAGTAGTAGAAGTAGAGAAGTTCAGAAAGGGTAAATATAAAACACGTTTAAATGAGAGGCATATTAAGTATATTGAAGTTCGTATTCCCCATAATATTTTAGTATTATTATTTTATAGCATAATATGGAGACAATGTTTGCAGCAAAAGCTGATAAACAAGGACACCATTTTAAATCAATCAAACTTTGAAAACTTAAGGAAAATCATAGACTTTGAGCTAAGACGTTCTGTTTTGGAAATCAAATCTTCTAAGCAGTATGAATGTTATCCAAAAATAGAGATTGTTTTGAGCAGCAAAATTTCAAGCTCCGGTTGGAACAACCCAAATTCCGTCAAAACAAATCCCGAATTATTTTTTGTTTCCGATTTTATGTGCCTGTTTTGGCAGGTCGAAGAGGTAACGCAAAATATGAAAAGCCTTACTCGATTACCTCGTGAGTTTCAAACTCCAATAAACTTTTTAGAGGGACAGAGTAATAGTCGAATCTTGGTGATGAATGCTAGTGACTGGGTTAATATCAAAGCGCTTTTAACAACGAGAGAAGCAAAGAAAATGTTGGATAATCAGGTAAAAGTATTTTCAAAAACTTCAAATTTACCAATGGAAATGGCCAGAAAATTATTATTATCTAAAGCGGGGCAAATCTTGAAAACAACAGGTGGAAATCTTTACGAAGCAATAAACCAGGTATTAAATTCTAACACTTGAGTTAAAGTGGGTTGTGAACTATTTTGATAAAAAAATTTGAATTCCGTGCTCAGGTTATGGGTTACAAGACCTTGCAATAGTCCTGCCGCGGGGAACACCAATTAGGGCGAAATAGTTCTTGTGGTGGAATTTATCACTAATGAATTCAGTTTTTTGGTATTGGAACCAATATATTCTTCAGTATAAGAGGGCTACCCCGCAAGTCTGGCAGGGCTGGCAGCAGCAATGATTCCGGTAGCAGTACCGCCTGGCTCATAAAAATTTACCTGCCTATTATGAAGACTTATTACTGAACCTGTGGAGCTTTCATTAATGCACTCACCAGCTTATACACTTTGCCATCTGCTTTGGTCAACAGGTATAATTCACCCTTAGAGTCTTTCCCAAAATGCAGGTCAGCGCGGTCACTTCCACAAACCTCTTTAAGCGTTTTTGCAGTGCCATTAAGGGTAATTTTCCATTCTTTAATGGTTGCCTGTTTTCCTTGTTTCATATCAGCCATATCAAAATAAAATAACCTGCCCGAAGGAATATCGCCAAATAAAAACTTTCCCATTAACTGTGGCACTGCAGTACCTGTATATTCAAATCCCCCTGTAATGGATCTTCCTTCATCGTGATCAAATTGCGCAACAGGATAAGTGAACTTATACATACTGTCGTTTGCAGGAAGGGGAAAAACTTTATTTAAATTACCATATGGGTCTACAACAAAAGTTCCTTCCCTGAGGGGCCATCCATAGTCATTACCAGGTTCCACCAGGTTTACTGATTCAATATTACCATGACCAATGTTGCTGACAAGCATTTTGCCGGCTTTCGTCCAGGTAATGCGATGCGGATTTCTGAAACCTATGGCGTATATCTCTTTAAGTATTTTGGTATTTGGATTTTGAGCAAATGGGTTGTGTGCAGGAATTCCATATTGTTTATTGCTGCTGTTATTGCCAGCAGGGTCAATGCGAACAATAGTTCCATAAATGCTTTCGCGGGTATGGGCAATAAAAGGGTACCCGTTTTCTACACCGCCACCCTCACCTACACCTATATATAGAAGTCCATAATCTTCCCTGCCAGGTTTAGAAAGCGGATTGAAAGTTATTTCCTGAACGCCATGCATTGGTTTGAACATGTTTACTCTAAAAAGTTCTCTTCCTTTTCCTGTAAAAATGGTATCAGCAGGGTTATCTGCTTTCCATTCGGTTATCACCCATTGCTGGTAAACTTTTATTGTATCGGGATAACTAAAATCAGCTTTAGATGAGGCGGCAGGTTCGGAGTGAGCAGTATAGATGAGTCCGTTTTTTGCAAATGCCGGGTGAAAAGCAAAGCTTCCAAAGCCGGTACCAAGCCCAGGGTCGGTGGTCAATGCAGGTTTAAGCTGCTGCATATCCATATAAACAGAGGGTATGTTATGCCGGAGTTCGTACAGCTTGCCTCTCATGTCAAGAATAAATAAATTGCCAGTGGCGGGATGAAAATCAAGCTTGGTGATCTTTGCAAGTGGCGGCTTAGTACCGGAAGCAGGAATGACTGCTATTACATCTGCCCCTACTGTTAAACCTGAAAAGCTTATTGGTTCAGGAATTGGATTTGATATTGCCAAAGCGTTATCCTTAGCAACAGTTGCTGAAGGCGTTTTTTGAGTATTCAAATAAGCAATAATGCTCTTCAATTCATCTTGCTTCAGTGCAGGAAATGAGGGCATTATTACTTTGTATTTTATAAACAATTGCTGAGCCCGTTTATCTCCTGAATTAATAATCTTTTGGGGATTTTTAATAAAACCTTCAATCCATGAAGCAGCAACTGTAGTGGTAAGTCCGCCGAGTTGCGGCCCAATGCCATCCTGCCGGAAGTTGTGGCAACCAATGCAGTTCTGATTGAAAGTCGCCTCGCCTTTGGCAATTGTTGCCGGATCCTCATAGCTACCCGGATCATCCACCGCTGGTGGGGAGAAACCTGCAATTAAAAACAAACGGAACACAAAAGCGCTTACAATGATTAGTAATATTTTTTTCATTATTGCTCTGTATATTCCTGAGAAGATTAAGGATTCTTAGGAACTTTCATTTGTTGTAAAGATGCGTAACTAAAAGTAAAAAAGGTCCAATTGTTATATCAGTTGCTGCAATTGAAAAGTATAAAATTGAAGTATGTTTTAATGATGGCACAAAAGGAGGGTATGATTTAAAAACACATGGCAGGCCGTGGCGTTATCAGGGAATGGGATGACCAAAATTATTTCTCGATGTGTTCATGAATCCGCAATCTGATGCGATAACCTGGGCAGGCGAACTTGATATTGATACTGTAAATGTTTACTGTGCATTAAAAAATATATCCGTTGATGAATATTTAAATTCCAAACCACAACAGGCCACGTATTAGCAGGTTCTACGGTATTCTTATTTGGAGCAAGTTCGAAACAAGTCTCCTTTACAAGTAGAGAACACTTGTAAAGGAGAAGAAATTCAAGTAACGTCATGGATTATTTTTTATAGTTATTAATCAGGCCACCTTTCTTAATTTTATCTAATTGTAAAATTGTTTGATTATGCCCAAAGTCACAATTGATGTAAACGATGATAAGCTGAAACTACTTCTTGAAGTAGCGGATGTTCTTGACATTAACCGAGAGCATATTGATATTGACATGGAAGTTCCTGCCTGGCACAAACATATCTTGAAAGAGCGTTTGGGGGAATACAATGCAGGTAAAGCTTTCCTAACTGCCTGGGAAGATGTTGAAAAAGAACTAGACAACGAAGAGGCAAATGAGGTATAAAATCCTTTTTCTTAACCAGGCAAAAGAGGATGTACATCAGGCCAGAATGTACTATAATGATACTTTACCAAAACTCGGAACACGCTTTAGGGCTGATCTTAGGGCTGTCATTTACTCAATTGCTGAAAACCCATACAGTAATGGTTTCCGGTTTGAAAACTTCAGAACTTCCAATCTCACCATTTTTCCATACCAGGTTCACTATATAATCGAAGAAGACTTGCGGAACGTAATTGTTTTCGCAGTTTTGCACGCGCAACGAGATCCGGGTTTCATTAGCAGGAGGTTGGGGCAGTAGGAGTATTTTAAAGCCATTGGAATTGTCCCCGGCTCTCTATAATTATATCACTACGGAGGCAATAAAAAGCCAGATTGCAACTTCATTAGTTTATCAATGGTACTTTGCTTATATGTTGTCTGCGCTACAGATGCAGGTCACAAGACCATGCAACGGCACGGCTTTGAGCAACCAAAAAGAAGGGTCTAAAGCGGGATAATGATGAAGGTTGGAGGAACACCGACAAGGGGGAAAAGCAATTTTTGTACTTTTCGCATCTACAACTATTAAGAAAAATGGTAGGTCCAATTGTTATATCAGTCGCTGCTATTGAAAAGTATAAAATTGAAGTATGTTTTTATGATGGCACAAAAGGAATGTATGATGTTAGACACATTGCAGGCTGAGGCGTTTTCCGGGCATGGGCTGACTAAAATCATTTCTTCGATGTGTTCATAAGTACAGAATCTGGTGCGATAACCTGGCCAGGCGAACTTGATTTTGATACCGTTACCGTTTACTGTGCATTAAAAAAAATATCCGCCGATGAATATTTAAACCTGTTTATTCTTGCTCCCTTCCATCACGTGCATTTAAACTTGTAATAGAATGGGTTATCCACCACCCACTTTTTGTTGCTCAGGAGTTTCGTTGTAGCCGCTGATAGGTGGCTTACCGACTTGCTGTTTGCTATCGTTTTCGCTTTCTTCAGTAGAACCAGTGCCTTGTTGCAGAAAGTGGGCCAGCTGACCAAGTCCTTCATCCCAGCCTTTTCGGTGTAACTCAGCCTGCTCCTCATTTTCAAAGCTTTCCTGTTCTATGGAGATTGTGGCATTGTCACCTTCTTGCTTAAAGTGCACGTGCAACTTGTAGTGCTGATCGTCAACAGGCGAATCCGTAAAGTTCCAGTTCCAGCTATAAACCAAAAGGCTATGCTCTTTTACCTCATCATATTTTCCCTCTATCTTAAGACCATCCTCAAATTCATACGTTATTTGACCACCGTTTTGCAGCTCATTATTTACTTGTCTTAGTTTTTTACCCATGGGTTTCCACCATTGTTTTAGCTGGTCAGGCTCGGTCCATGCTTTGTACAATTGTTCTGATGAACCCACAAACTGCTTGTTTACTTGTAATGTTGACATATGCATTTTTTTATTACTGATATTCAAAGATCGTGCGATGATGTTAAGTTAAGTTCGGCCCGTGGCACCAGCTACTTTGTTTAAACAGGTGTGGAATTGTATACCTATATAGGGGTTTGCCGGGGTTTATCAACAAAAAACATTAGTAAAGATTGAAACTTATGAATGACCTTGTTGCATAGCCATTCTTAACTATTTCTTACATGCAACAAGGTGACAAATGCTTTTGCCGGGCGTAATAATTGAGTAGAATAGGCATGCAAAAGTCACTTTATACTATAAATGATCATTCAAAAAGTAATGTGGGCAAAAGCCAAAAATTATGGATGCCCAAACGGGTAGTTTTTACCCCCGAAGCCTTGGACGAACCATTTGGCCAACGCATTTTTGAACGATTAAAACTATTCGATCTTAACGTTGAAATTTTAAAAAATAAACGGATAACCGGGCTGCGGGGAGCCAACGAAAAAGAGACATACAAAATAGCTAAGAATACCCTGGCCATAGTTAATGCCCCACCGTCGGCGTTTAGGCTAACTCCCATTCCTCCCTCTGCCGATTTTCAGTTTCATTTGGCCGAAGGATGCCCGGCGCATTGCCAGTATTGCTATTTGGCGGGCAGCCTGCAAGGGCCGCCGGCTATTCGTGTATTTGCTAACCTGCCATTGATTTTGCAGAACACCCTGAATTATCACCAGGCTGGTAAAATTACCTCTTTTGAGGCAAGTTGCTATACCGATCCGCTGAGCCTGGAGCATCTTACAGGTAGCCTGGCTGAAACGATCCAATTTTTTGGCCGACAGCAGGATGCTCACCTACGATTTGTGACCAAGTTTGATGCAGTTGATCCTTTGCTAAACATTGAGCATAATGGCCGTACCCGGTGGCGTATTAGTTTAAATGCAGCGCCTGTTTCGGGCAGGCTGGAAGGTGGAACCGCCTCCGTTGGCGCCCGCATACAAGCTTTGCGTAAGCTGGCACTTCCCAAAGAATCAGGCGGTGGCGGCTATCCCATTGGGGTAGTACTGGCGCCTATAATGGCTATAGACAACTGGCAGCATGAATATAGCCAGCTTCTCAGTCAGCTACGACAAAATCTCGACTTTTCTGCCGACCTGACATTTGAATTAATCACCCACCGGTTTACCCCAGGTTCGAAAGAAGTACTTACCGGCTGGTATCCCAACTCAAGCCTTGAGATGGACGAAACTAAAAGAGCTATGAAGCGCAATAAATTTGGTGGAACTAAATACGTGTACCCGGCACCTCAAATGAGCGGGATGAAGCAATTCTTCTACAGCGAGATTGCTCAGTATTTTCCAAATGCCAAAATTTTGTATTGGACTTGACAGGCAAGGAATATTGCAGCTTTTATGTTTATGCAAAAGCTTATGCATACGCATAGTCATTCTGCATAACCGCACTGGGAACTTTGCAGATTTCCGGAAGCGTATAAGTATTCGTCGCACAGATTTTACGAATTTGGTGATACCGTTTATAAATTTCTATCTCATTACCAGGGATAAGGCAATCTGGTTGAAGAGCTTGTAAGTAAGTGGTATACCGTCATTGGTATTGTAACCAACCTCAGAAGGGTTGGAGGTTCATCTTTGGTTCTTAGCTTCCTTTGTGCCCACGCTACATTTGCAGGTCACAAGACCATGCAACGGCGCTGCTGCCGGGGCAATACAAACAAGGGCGAAAGGAACGCTATGCTGAACACCAACAAAGGCGAAAAGGGCGTGACTTCAGAGAACACCAACAAGGGCGAAGAACCTTTGCAATAACAGGGGTTTGCTGGTGAAGAATACCTGTTAAGGCGGAAGGCGGAACTGTAGTAACAAGGTATTTTGATAATGATTAACTTTACGTGACGCAATTTAAATTATGAAATCAGCAACAACTACATGGAAGCGTATCACCCGGAAATACTTAGGCGATGGATGGGTGAAAAACGAGATGGGAGCAATGAACACGTTGATCGAACAACAGAAATTGCTGCCGATATCTGTGGAAGAAGCCAGGCTGCAAGTGCAGCGGCTAAAGGATCAGAGCCGCTCGGCCGTCAAGAAAGGGCAGCGTATAGCGGGCAAGTGAAACCATTTGAAGAATACGCCTTGAAAGACTGGGCTCTCCAAAATCAATTATGGATACCTGAAAAACAATTTTCTCTCTAAATATGCTGATAGGTACATTGGGGCTGGTGCTGAACAGAAGGTTTATTTAAAAGAAAATGGCCTTACTGTAGTTAAATTGAACATGGGACGCTTTCATGGTAACTGGCTTGAGTATTTTAACCGACTTCTTTTTCATGCATTTATGCCGTTGTTGGTGTTGTCACCAACGACAGGAGTATTGGTAAGCTCAGCATTGCACAATTGTGCAGATGTTGGTCTTGTGCGAAGGCCGTTGCCAGGTGTTGTCACCTGCAACCGAAGCTTAGGTTTCTACTCTTGATTTTCCAGTTATTTCTTTAAGTTATGGATAAGATCACTTTCAATCATTACCCACAGTTTTTTACTGCCACCATTTTAGAATGGAAGCATCTATTAGCTGAGGATTGCATGAAGGATATAGTAGTTAACAGCTTGAAGTTTCTTGTAAATGATGGTCGGGCAAGGGTGTTTGGCTTTGTTATTATGCCCAACCACATTCACGTGATATGGCAAATTCAAGATGCCTTTGAAAGGAATAAAGTCCAGCAAAGCTTTTTGAAGTACACGGCCCAAAAGATGAAATTCAGGCTTCTTGATACTGGTGATAAAGCTTTACAAAATTATAAGGTGAAAGCTTCTGACCGGGAATACCAGTTTTGGGAGCGAAATCCCCTGAGTATAGATTTATGGAGCAGGCCGGTGTTTATGCAAAAACTAAATTATTTGCATAATAATCCAACTCAGCCGCATTGGAATCTTTGCAAGTATCCGGAGGAGTATACGTATTCATCGTTCAGGTTTTACGAGTTAGGGGACACTAGTTTTGAATTCCTTTCGCATTACGAGGGATGAACGATGCCGTCGTAGGTGTTGTCACCTACGACAAGTGTTTTGGCTTTTGCCCGGTGTTCAACAATGCCCACGCTACCAGTTGCAGGTGACAACACCATTCAACGGCACGGCTGAAGGGAACACCTGCATGGGCGCAAACCCAATGACCGGTTTATGGAGTGCCACATTGTAATTTATAGGTGGTAGAGAGTTGTGACTTACTCCATGCAACGTCGCCACTGCAAGAGCACCAGCAAAGAGCGAAAAATAGAGCGAAAAATAAGAACTACTTAGAGTATTGAAAAAGTGCGTCGTCCAAAATTATTTTAGATCCTTTCGCGTAGCTTTCAAACATTTTTTCCAAGACTTTAAAAGCCATATCATGTTCCTTTTTGTGTCCTTCAATAGTAATCGTGATTGCAAGAATTTTCATCGCTTGTTGTGCATTTTTTAACCAATCAGCATTATTTCTTTTTAATAAAATTGTCGCCTTCGCCCAATACGAGAATGGGAATTTGGGATATTTTTGGATGATACTTTCCAAAATAGCTATTGCAGAATCTGATGGATTAAATTGAATTGAATTATTTTTATTTGAAATAACCTGTCTCATCATGTCATAGAGTTCCGTATGCCAGCCGCCAAAATCCCGATCATCAAATCGTTGCTTTAAACCAAATAGGTCTAATTCCGCTATGTTCGAATAGTCTCTTATCTCCGAGACTTCGTTATTCAGCCTTTTTATTTCATGCTCTTTTTGGCCATTTTCGATCTGAATTCTGGATAGTACTTCGCCTAACGAACTTATCGTCTTGCCTTTTTCATTGATTTCATCCTTGATGTTTTTTATACCTGTTTTGAGACTGTCAATTTCAATATCTTTTTCATCGAGTCTTTTATAGATTTTTTCTAGCTGTTCATTTTCGATGATTCCAAAGTCGTCAGTGAACGCATAAGTGTTAAGCAACTTGTTTAATTTGTTTCTAAATGTATCCGTATTTGCAAGCTCTTTTTCTGAAAACCGTAGGATTGGAAAAATCTTCTTAGAGAAGGTGTTATCGCCACTAATTTTGACTATTTCCATTTGTAAGTCATAGAAGTCATAAACAACCTTTTTATCAAAATTTGAATACATTATATAGTCCACATTTGCAGCTTTCAATACTGGAATTGCTGTTTTAAGATCTTTATTCAAGTTAGCTTCCTCTTGAATTCTTATAAGTAATTCAGGAATGTTATCTCTATCTATAATTAAAGGTGGATTTTTTAGATTTGAAAGGACACTCTCTAGAGATTTTCTATAAGACTCACCATCAAGTCTCAAGTCATTGTTGACCTTAAAATTTGTACACAATAAACCGATTCGTTTTTGCCCTGTTATTGTCAGAGATACAAGTAAGGTAAAGGTCAAGAAAAGTATTTTCATTTTTATAGATGGCTTTTACAGAATGGTACAAATCGAATTGGGAAATTTTTTTTTTCAGCTTCATCAAATATCTGGTTGAGAATACAGGTATCTCCTTTAGTCGTGATGACTTCTACTAACTGGATTACATTGGCTTTACTTTCCACAAAAATCCTGGGATTAAATGGGGTAGAGCTGGCTAGCACTTTGGCAAGATTCCCATTTAATTTTATAAGGTTATAACCCCCAGATGAAGATGCTAATTGTATGGAAATTTCAAATTGATCAAATGTAGGTTTTACCTCCTTGCTACGAGTTGCTTGGTGAAGATTTGGTGGCTTCGTCTCAAGCTTTTTAGAACTATCTACTTCTCTCTGTTTTATATTACTATCAACTTTCTTTTCAGCAAGGTTTTCTTGTTTTAAAAAGTAGTAGTCATCAATAGACTTTGGATAATCGAAAAATACAGACGTAGTGAAAAGGATTGCTACTACGCAAATGATAGTCACTGTTAAGTAAATGAGAATATAACCTGCGTACTTTGAAGCTTTATCTTTTGAACTAGCAATCTTCGAAAATATAAATAGCAAAAGCATCAGGACTAAAAAGACCCATATGCTGGTAATTGGAATTTTAAAATTTTCTATGCCAAATGATTTGATAATTGCAATTCCAGCTGCGATGCCTACCAAACCTAACGCGTATTTTAAAAATGGAACTTTTTTAACAGCTTCCTTTAATATTAAAAATGTTTCCATAATTGAGAGTAGAAAATTAATTATTATATCGAACATTCAACTTCGTTTAAAATAAGTTCTGCCTTCGCCGGTTTGGTAAGCATTTTGGCTTGAAGCCAATTTGTATGTTCTAAAATTGTGAAATGTATTCCAGGCCAACTCATAGGTGTACTCAAAAGCCTTAATCAATCCTTGCTCTTCCAGTTCATTCAATTCGCCTTTCTCAATAAATTTTGATAGCTGCGAAAGGACCTTATTAAAACTGCTCAACCTTTGATGCCAACTTATGTCCATTTTCTCCATGCAAGAAATTTAAAATTGATTATAGTTCAGAACTCCTTACCTGTCGCAGTCAGAAAGTGCGGAGATTTTAAAAATTAATTTTAAATCAGTTCCTGGAAAAATGGTTTCTGTTTGGTTTAGCAGTTGGGCGAGGTTTGCTGCTGCTTTATTAAATCGTGGTGCAGAAAGGGTATGGAGGACTACTGTCAGGGTTTTATTTTCGTAGTCAGGCAAGAGGTCTGCGTTGTTTTGAATGATTTGCTTTACTAACATTCGTTTTTCGTCTTTGGCATTGTATAAGTGAACGCCCAGTTCGTTTGCAACTGCTGTTTCAGCTCTGTAGCAGATCATCTTTATAATGTTCATCAGCATCTTGCTTTCGTTCTTTAGTTTGTTATAGCGATTTTGCGATGGCATGTCTCTTAGTTTGATCCGCGGTGTTATTTTGCTTCGCTCATCTTCTATTTGCTGTTCTGTTTGCTGGTGTTGCTCTATTTTTTCCAGGAGTGCCGTTTGCCTGCTTAGCAGTGCAGGCATTTGATCTAATGATGCTTCTATGCTTTGCTCTGTAAGGGGGTAAAGCCTGGCTTTAAGGCGTGCAGTTTTCTCTTTCTCTTTTTTTAGTTTTTGACTTAATTGCCTGTACAGGGGGTTTACTACTTCTTTGTTTTCATCAATGGTTTCTGTTCCAAACTGGATCATTTTATCAAAGTCATAATCCATAATCATATACCGAAAGAAGTTTTCCTGGCTCCACCGGCCAAACATTCTTCCGGCAGCAACGGGTGTGCTGATGGTTCTGTTGGTGGTAATAATGGCTGTCTGGTGAGCACTGTCTGTAAGCCTTCTTATCTCCCGGAAGCTAACCCCGCCCAGTACGCTTTCCTTCTCGCATATTTGCATGGTAATGCTTTGGGCAAGCACCTTTACTTCCTGTGATGTAAAGGATTGCTCAGGCCAGCTATCCTTTACATTTTTGCGATAAGTTAAAATGGCTATGCGATACTTTTTCCATAGCCGCTCAAAGAAGGCGGGCTCGTAGGCTTCCCTGTCAAATACAAGTGTGCATACCGGGGTGTCGCCGGCAGCATGCGCTGCATTTTGGTTATCTACCTTTTCTGCAGGTTCAGCCAAAGATGGGGAGGGAAGTAATTCGGTTTTTTGTAATTCAGGTATGATGTATTGTTCAATTGCATACTGTAGTTTTTCGGTAAGCTCACCTGTTACCATCATGACAGGCAATCCTGCTGCATCGTTTACCCAATATTCTGTTGTGGCGCTAAGACAAAGTTTTTGACGGGAAATAAATTTGACGGGCAGGTTTGCCTGGTGACCATAGTAAATGCGGACATGACCATCTATATACAAAAACGAAGCTTCTTCCGAGGGAATGCTGTACCAGTGGTTGATGAGCAGGCCATTGAGATTTTGTGCCTGGTTTTGACTGGTAAGCAGCTTAATTTTATCGCGCAGGCACCTTACCTCCGGTATGCGGTCAAGCCCAATTATTTTACCTATTTCGCCGGGCTTGCATTGTTTAAGCTGTTCAGGATTTTTTATACGCCCCAGGGCCATAAAGGCCAGCGTAAGAATGATGCTTTCCAATCCATAGTAATGATTTTGAGGAACATGGTACACCTCTTTGGTCTTGAGTAAACCCTGGGCAAGCAAGGCAGGCAATAAAAACAAAACGCCTGCACCACACAATGCCTCATGTGCTTCAAAGTGAGCGGTGGCATTGCCTGCCCCTGACATTGCAGTAGCCATACGATCTTCAAAGCGGGTGGTGGCTATGCCTAAAGGAGCTGATTGATCGGCTTGATTGCGAATATTTAAAGTGCTGCCACCATTGCTGTCAAGCGCCGACTTCGCTTTTTTTTAAATAGCCTTGCTTTATGCCATAGCGAATGGCAGACTCTCTGACACCCTCCTGTTTTGCAATGCTGTTTACGCTCTGACCTTTATCTAAACTGGCCTGAATGCGCAGGCGGCAATCTCCGGTGATTTTATAGGCTGTTCCCTTGCGGGCATCATCACCAAAAAAACCAGCTTCGCCCTTCTCCACAAACTTTTTGTAAGCACGCTGAACACTGTCTTCACTAATATGAAAACACCGCTCTACTTCCGTTTTACGGCAAAGCCCCTGATGAATAAAATTGCTGGTTATATAACGAAACGCTTTGAGATCATCCCTTGGATGGGCATACACAGGAAGTCCATTTACAATGTATTGAACCATCTGATCTTTCTCATAAACGCCAAGGCACTCAGAAATTAGCGTGGTACCACTTGGAAATAAAGGCAGCTTTAATTGCATACTTCAAATTAAACGCAGATTCACTTTGCGAACAAAACTTAATTCCAGGTTACGAGGTAAGGAGTTCTGAGTCTATGGGGTAAGGAGTTCTGAAATTAGGTTCTCTATTATAAAGACCATTTTTTAATGCGGCTTCTCTGGGGTCATTGGCGACCCGGGTGACAAGTCGCTCGTGAGACCTAAGGTTCCTTAGATTTTTGAAGTTTATTG
>JBBQVY010000126.1:0-14255 GCA_038211085.1 Chitinophagales bacterium
AAATCGGCGTTTTACCACCCCTGATTTTATGCTGCGCATAAAATCGGTCCCCTCCTTAAAAAAAGGAGGGGAAACCGTTATCATGAAGTCTTTCCTTGCATAGGTCCATTAATCAAATTGTTTACAAAAGTGTCATTGGCAGCCATGTCATACACAACCTACACCACGCCATCATGCGTAAAAGCATTTCTAATGTTGTGAAGTCTCTCGCTGAAAACGTAGATTACGCAGAAGTTTTTTCGGCGATTTCTGTGCTCTCAAGTAGAATAAAAGTTTACATAAGTCTCTCGCTGAAAACGCAGATTACGCAGAAGTTTTTACTTGGTTTCCGTGATTTCCGCGCTTTCTGCGAGAGATAAAAACCTACGTCGTCTCTACCCCCACTTTACCAAACCCTGGATGATACCAATTGACTTTCCTGCTTGCATACATCACCAGGGCTAACACTACAAACAAGCCAATACTACCAACAAGCAGGGCAGTGTCTTCTAAGCGGATAAGAACGAAAATAAAACTATACAACATGCCGAGGACAAGGGCAAACAAGCCTGCAATTTTCCAGCTGGCAAAGTGCCCTTTTGCATATAACGTTATCAGTAAAATAGTGGCAGATGCTGCTATAAAATAAGCATTATCAAATAATACAAACTCACTCAACGACAATAACAGGGTATAAAAAATTACCAATGCAAGGCCCACTAAAATATACTGAACGGGGTGTACCGGCCGCTGCTGCATTAACTCAACAATAAAGAACAGGGAGAAGGTTAAGCCTATAAATAAAATGGCATACTTAACACTGCGCATCGTTTTAGCATATTGATCTGCGGGTTGTAACATGCTTACACCAAAGGCATAACTCTCCTTATTCATTTTAAAATCTTTTAAAAAAGTATTGAAGGGAAGATTGGCTTTATTGAATGCCCACTTTGCACTAAAACCAGCAGCGGAAACCTGCCGTTCTGATGGCAATGATGCACCGTCGAAAGAAGGATTTGGCCAGGCTGAACTCATGGAAAAACTACTGTTGCCACTAAGCGGAACAAAACTTAATTGTTCGCTTCCTTTAATTTTTGAGCCCATGGTAAATGGCAATGTCTTTTCAAAGTCTGCTGCTGTAAAGGGTATACCTGAACTTAAACCGGTCTCATCAATTTCGTTAGTGGGCAACCCAGGGGTAAGATCGTAAACATTACCATTGAAGGTGACACGCACCTTTTCTTCAATGCCTTTAAAATCACTTACTCCAATACATAGTCTTGCCTGGTTAAACACAAAGTTTTCGGCTTTAATGTTTGCGGGTATTCTGACTTTAAAATTGCCATTGCTTTGCAGGCTCGATTTGTACAGGAGCACTGTATAAATAGATCGCTTACGTTCCTCAGGAAAGAGCTTTCCGGTTACCTGCAATTCTTCCGGTAACAGTATTACGTTTTTTTGGGAAACAATCATTTTGTTATCCTTTGTTACAAAGGTTTCGTTGTAGGGCACAACAATGTAGGGACTCGTAATGGTCTGCGCTTTCGACCATCGGTTGCTTACTTCTTCCACCACTTGTTTCTGTAACAGCTCCCGCTCTTTTACCATTTGTGTTATAAAAACAGTTGGTATAAGCATAACCAGTATGAGAATACCTGTGATGAAGGCCTTAATAAGCACCTTGTTTGAATGTGGTGGGTTTTCATTTGTTGAACCCTGCTGCATAGTGAGATCGTTTTCCATTTGTATGTTTTTTTGTTGTTGATGACTGAATGAAGAATTATCGGTGGTATCATAAGTGAGTTCGTAAGCCGGAGCATATACATATACTCTTAATTTTCTGTAATTAAAACACCCCGCTACCACGGTGCAGCCGAAGAGGCTGCCCGTTACAGGAAAAAATATACTGACCATCATACTCCATGAGAGCATTGAGTCTATTACCTGCCATATTACAAATCCATATAAAGCTGAGATGGTTAACATTAGCAGTATTACCAGCAGCAGTTTAATGTGTGGTATAAGTTCAGCATCCCGTATCGGCGGCATTGCAAATAACAGTATTACCAGGGCAGGTAAGCTTACCAAGCAACATAAGAAGGGAGCTAAAAACAGTACGAAAAAGAGATCGCCGCCATCTGCTACCCAGGCAAAAACAATAATCCCAATACTCAACGTTAACCACGTGCTCAGCCATAAACGAACTGCCATCTACATATAATTTTATAGTTATCAAAAGCACTTTGAAATTCAAAGTACAAGTACAAAAAAAATTTAACCCATCGATTTGATCATTTGCTCCAGTGCATCCAAATGACTTTTAAATGCCTTCTCTCCATCTTTAGTTACTAAATAAGTAGTATTGGTTTTACGACCGATAAATCCCTTTTGCACTTTTATATATTTACTCTCTTCCAAAGTTTTTAGGTGGCTGGCAAGGTTGCCATCTGTAACCTGTATCAACTCCTTCAGCTCATTAAAGTTTACATCTGTATTAACCATAAGGGCACTCATAATACCCAGGCGTATTCGACTGTCGAAAACTTTATTTAAATTTTGAATAGGGTTTACCATGATGTTTTGTTCCGCACTTTCATGTCAATTGTAAAAGGTAAAATAGGGTTTTGCCGGTAACCAAATTATTAATTGCGTTCGTACCTAACCCACATTACTATTCCATACATAATATGCATTAACCCAAAACCGGCTGCCCAAAAGTATAGTCCATAACCAATGAACCAGCAGCTAATTAAACCCAATGCAATTTGGATGTAACCCAGGTATTTTATTTCGCCTAAAGTATACTTGCTGGCATTTAATAAAGCCAGTCCATAAAACACCAAACAGCCAGGGGCAATCAATCCATAAGCTCCATGCTCAATTAGCTTGAACAGGTAAATGCCCCCTGCTACCATGGGCACACAAACACTCCACATCAATCTTCGCGAAGCCACACCCCAGATAGGGACTTTATTTTTTTGGCTTCGCAACCAGGTAAAAGTAAAGGCCAAAGCAAAGGCAGCCACAAATGTTACCATGGCAATCATAAACAACGCAGAACCCATAAACTCTACCAATGTTTCAGGCCTTGCAGACCCATAAATGTCTTTGGTTTTTTCAACGTCGACTATACGATTGGGACTGATAATGCCATAGGCAAAATAAGCCCCCACCAATGCACAAACGCCTGCAGCTATACCGCTTAATCCACTCAGGCTGATAAAGCGGCTGCTGCGCTCCATCATTTGCTTTATATCCGTTAATGCATCTAATTGTTGTTTGGCTGAAGGCATAAAGAAAGTGCTTTGTATTTCAAAGTAATGTTAGAATTTTTTGACTGCCAAATTTTTCTTCAATTTATTTTTGGGGGCACTATCTTTTTACATTGCTTTACCGGGTATACTTAAATTTCAAAGCATTTAATCTGTAAAGAATTTTAGCAGTAAGGGGGTTTTATTCAGCTTTCTTTATATGGGTGCATACCAATTTGTCGCACCTCAATAGAGGCCTGTTAGCGGTCAAGCGACCGGCAGCGGCCTGCTGAGCCCCTGTTGGTCGCCTGACCAACAGCTACAATTATAAATAAACCGTCTTCACAATTTTGACCTTCAAAGGTTTGTGCATACTGCTTTGTTGCGACGAAGAAGCAGGGGGAATTTGGGATGCACGCCTTTGTATAGGAAACACAAGTTCTGAAAGAGAAATTAGTGTACATTCCATCACTCAATAATTCACTGTTACTTTTAACTACATGTTATGCCTGGCGATACTTCATTAATCAATATAAATTCCGAAGGAAAACAACAAAACACTTTCGATGCCATTGTTATTGGTTCGGGTATAAGCGGTGGCTGGGCTGCTAAAGAATTTTGTGAACAGGGGTTAAAGACATTGCTGCTCGAAAGAGGGAGGGACGTCGTTCATTTAAAGGACTATCCAACAGCAACAAAAAATCCATGGGAATTTGCCTATCGGGGCAGATTGACAAATAAGGAAAAAGAAGAGAATCCTATAGCAGGCAGGTGTTATGCATTTAATGATACTTCTAAACACTTTTTTGTAAAAGACAGTGAGCACCCATACATTCAGGAAAAGCCTTTCGATTGGATACGTGGCTACCAGGTGGGCGGAAAATCTTTGCTGTGGGCAAGACAAACACAACGTTGGGCGAAGTATGATTTTGAAGGGCCGGCAAGAGATGGATTTGCTGTAGACTGGCCCATTAGGTATGATGACATAGCGCCGTGGTATAGTTATGTTGAAAGATTTGCCGGTATTTCGGGTAATATGGACGGACTGGATACCTTGCCCGATGGCGAGTTTTTGCCCCCGTGGGAGATGAATTGTGTTGAGAAAGACATGAAGCAAAAAATCATGTCTGCTTACAAAGATCGCAATGTTATTATAGGAAGATGTGCCCACCTAACGCAACCCCGGGAAATACATATTCAGCAAGGTCGACAACAATGCCAGGCCAGGAGTTTGTGCGAAAGAGGCTGCCCGTTTGGAGGTTACTTCAGCTCCAATTCATCGACTATTCCCTGGGCGCAGAAAACAGGTAATCTTACCATGCGCACTGACTCAGTGGTTCATTCAATTATTTATGACGAACAAAAGGGCAAGGCCACCGGTGTAAAAGTGATAGACTCTGAAACTAAAAAAGCCACCGAGTATTATGCAAAGGTGATTTTTGTAAATGCCGCCTGCTTAAACTCAAACCTTATTTTGCTTAATTCAAAAAGCAGTCGTTTTCCCAATGGCCTTGGTAACGATAATGATTTGATGGGAAAATATATTGCTTTTCATAACTACCGGGGCTCCTTGTTTGCCGAAATGGATGGCTACCTGGATAAGTACTATTATGGCCGCAGACCTACACAGGTAATGATGCCTAATTTTAGAAATGTACATAAACAGGAAACAGATTTTTTAAGAGGCTATACCGTGCATTTTGGTGCAGGCAGAATGGGTATAAATCAACCCGTGGAAGGGTCGACAATAGGTGGAGCATTTAAGGATGCTCTATGTGAACCAGGTGGTTGGTATGTATCAATGATGATGCAGGGAGAAACCATACCGAAAGAAAGTAATCATGTAAGATTAAGCCCTGATAAAACAGATGCGTGGGGTATACCCCTTCTTATAACCTCAGTGGATTACGATGACAACGATGTAAAATCAATGAAAGACTTTTTAGTTGAGGGGGAAGAAATGTTGCACAAAGCGGGTTGTAAAAATATTTCCACCAATGATAGTAAGCAGGCTCCCGGCTTAGATATACATGAAGTAGGCGGCGTAAGAATGGGTCTTGACCCAAAAACCTCTCTATTGAATAAATGGAATCAATTGCATGCATGCAACAATGTATTTGTAACTGATGGCGCCTGTATGACCTCTACTTCAACCCAAAACCCTTCCATTACATTTATGGCCCTGACAGCCAGAGCCGCCCACCATGCAGTGAGCGAATTGAAAAAAGGAAATCTTTAAGCTTCATTAAAAATCATAAAGCAGTCTTCAGTTCATCCGTCTAACTACATAAACCTGCCCGTATAGCTTTCTTTTACTTTCTTTAAACCGGAGGGTACACCACTGTATACCAGGTTACCTCCTTCGTCTCCTGCTTCGGGGCCAAGGTCAATTACCCAGTCGGCGCTCTTTATAACATCAGTATTGTGTTCGATAACAATTATGGAATGGCCCTGCTCTATTAACGCATTAAAGGAGGCCAGGAGCTTTTTTATATCGTGAAAGTGCAGGCCGGTAGTGGGTTCATCAAATATGAAAAGGATGTGGCCACTTCCCTTTCCCTTGCCTAAAAAGCTGGCCAGCTTTACCCGCTGGGCTTCGCCACCACTTAGGGTATCGCTACTTTGACCAAGTTTTATATAACCGAGGCCAACATCCTGCAAGGGCTGAATGGCTTTTGACAAATTCTTTTCATCTTTAAAAAATTCAATGGCTTCATCAACACTCATTTCCAGCACATCGAAAATTCCTTTGTTCTTATAGGTTACTTCAAGTACTTCGTCTTTAAAACGTTTGCCATTGCATACCTCGCAAACAAGGTGTACGTCCGCTAAAAACTGCATCTCTACAACCTGTTCGCCTTCGCCCTTACAGGCATCGCAACGACCACCATCTACATTAAACGAAAAGTGCTTTGGCTGAAAGCCACGCATTTTTGAGAGGGGCTGCCTTGCATACAAGTCGCGTATTTCGTCGTACGCCTTTATATAGGTTATGGGGTTGCTTCGGCTTGATTTACCAATAGGGTTTTGATCAATCATTTCTAACTGGGTGATGTAATCCACATCGCCGGTTATGGCCTTGTGAAACCCTACCTTATCAGCAAACTCACCTTTCAATTTTTTTATTGCGGGTACCATTACCTGTTTTACAAGGGTAGTTTTTCCGCTGCCGCTAACGCCACTTACAACACATAACAAGTTGAGCGGAAACTCAACCGTTACATTTTTAAGATTGTTGTGACGGGCACCTTCCACCTTTATACTGCGGGTCCATTTACGGGTATGCTTGGGTGGCTCAATTTGCATAGCACCACTCAGGTATTTACCCGTAAGGCTTTGCGGGTGCCGGATGATCTCATCGTAATTACCTGCTGCCACTACCTCGCCACCTAAATGACTGGCCAAGGGACCCATATCAATAATAAAATCTGCCTGGCGCATCATCAACTCGTCGTGCTCAACTACTACCACAGTGTTACCAAGATCCCGCAGCTCTTTAAGCACTAGTATCAACCGCTCGGTATCGCGACTGTGCAGGCCAATGCTTGGCTCATCTAAAATATATAGCGAGTTGGTAAGGTTACTGCCGAGGCTGCGTGTTAATTGTATACGCTGGCTTTCGCCACCACTTAAAGAATTTGCCAGGCGGTTAAGGGTAAGATAACCAAGCCCCACATCCATCAAAGTTTTTAACCGATGATGAATTTCGATCATGATGCGCTTACTCACCTGCTGATCGTATTCGCTTAGTTGTAACTGGTAAAACCACTGCTGCAGGTCTTTAACCGGCATCTGGCACAGTTCACCAATATGCGTACCGCCAACTTTTATATATAGGGCCTCTTTACGCAACCGATACCCCTCGCAGGTGGGGCATGGAGTGCGGCCACGGTAACGGCTTAGCATAACACGGTACTGCACCTTGTATAAATTTTGTTCTACCTCTTTAAAAAAATCGTTGAGGCCGTTTACATAACTGGTACCTGTCCATAACTGGTTGTACTGTTCTTTTGTAAGGTCGGCAACAGGTGTATGTATAGGGAAGTTGAAATTCTTAGCAGCTTTAATGAAAGCCTCTTTCCACAGCCCCATCTTCTCCCCCTTCCATGGAGCTATGGCACCTTCGTATACGCTCAATCTTTTATCAGGAATAACAAGGTCGGCATCTATGCCCAACACCTGGCCAAAGCCCTCGCAAACGGGGCAGGCACCAAATGGATTGTTGAATGAAAAAAGATTGGGTACCGGCTCTTCAAACTGGATACCATCCAGCTCAAACTTATTGCTGAAATGTACCATCCGGGTCGAATCAATTTCAAGGTACATTTCGCCTTCACCTTCGTAAAATGCGGTGCCAATGCTATCGCTCATACGGTGCACATCATCTTCATCAAAATCCTTTACCACAATCCTGTCCACCAATATATAAGTAACATTACTAACAGGTTTCGCACTTTTAGACTTGGTAAGATTAGCCGGATCGCCCAGTTGTATATTCAATTGCTCATCGCTTAACTCAAGCAGGTCTTCAATTCTTGACAAGACGCCACTTTCAGGCACAACCGTTAAACCACCTGATGCTTTGGTTTCACTAACCGCTTTAACTGCGGAAGTATACATTCTGCTAAAACCTTTTTGTAATAATATGTTCAGCTCTTCGCGAACCTGGCGGTTGGCATGTTGTTTAAAAGTTGCCAGCATTAATACCCTGGCGCCGGCCGGTAGTTTCGTGATAGAATCAGTAACATCTTTTACATCATCTTTCTTAACCTCTCTGCCACTTACAGGCGAAATTGTATGACCTGTACGTGCAAACAGCAGCCTGAGGTAATCGTACATTTCGGTCATGCTACCAACAGTACTGCGTGGCGTTCGGGTGCTTACTTTCTGCTCAATGGCTATAGCAGGGCAAAGGCCTTTTATAAAGTCTACATCGGGCTTGTTCATACGGGCCATAAACTGGCGTGCATAGGCACTCAGGCTTTCAGCATAGCGCCGCTGGCCTTCAGCAAATAAAGTATCTATGGTAAGCGATGATTTGCCAGAGCCGGACACACCTGTAACAACAATGAGTTTATTACGCGGAAATTCAACATCAACATTTTTGAGGTTATGGGTACGTGCTCCCTTAATAATGATGTTATTATTGAAAGATTTTTTATCAGTATTAAGAGTGGCAATTGCAGAGACTTTACTTTTTGACATAGGGTTTGCAAAAATAACTAAAAACACCAGGCTCTATATTACAAACAACCGTTAAGTATGTTGAAAATTACAGGATGAGATATTACTTGCAGGTAGAAAATTTCTGTTTGTAAACTTTCCTGTTGGCCACGCCCTGGTAAACGAAACTACAATCAGGCCTGATTTGAATTAAAATGCAAAACGCGACTGTTTAGGCTATGCTTTGGCCCGAATGGATCATAAACACTTGTTAAATAGGTTTTACTTCACCAATAATTAATAACAACTATCTCAAAAAGAGAAACACTGTTAGAAGTTAAGAAAACCAATATCCAATTATCCAGAAAAATCACAAATCCTAACAAGCAATTTTATGAAAACCATTTTACAATCCACAGACCTTCAACTTATCCGATTGTTTCAGGCAGGTAACGGCATGGCACTGGAAGTGCTGGTAAATCGTTACAAAGACAAAATCTACACTTCTATTCTTTTCCTGGTAAAAGATAAATATGTGGCAGAAGACCTTTTCCAGGATGTTTTTATAAAGATCATTGATACCATTCGCAACAATCGTTACACTGATGAAGGAAAATTTTTATCATGGGCTATGCGCATTTCTCACAACCTGTGTGTAGACCATTTTAGAAAAGTAAAACGCAGCCCGTCTATTAAATCCAGCGACGACCGCGATATTTTTGAGTTGATCGATTCATCAGATACAAGAGCCGACGTGAAAATGATGCAGCAGCAAAGCCATGAGAAAGTTAGCCGCCTGTTAGATATGTTACCGGCTGAGCAAAGAGAAGTAATTGTACTACGTCATTATGCCGATTTAAGTTTTAAAGAGATTTCTCAAATGACCAATTGCAGCATTAATACCGCTTTAGGTCGCATGCGCTATGGCCTTATAAATTTGCGTAAAATGTTATCTGAAAAACAAATAGCTTTATAGTTGCACATATTGCAAAATTTGTCACCCCGATCTTGCAGCCGACGTTTTTAAAATAGATTCGTTCAGCTTGCCGTAGCGGGTGCCTGTTTCCGGGTGACAACTAAAATTTTACAGCAACAGCCACCCAAAAAGGTGGCTGTTGCTGTTTTATACATGGGCGATAGCCAGGCAAAATGTTGATTTGTGAAAAGCCTTAAGTGATGTTTTATCCTCGGGTACTTTTTAATATTCAGGCCATATAGACAACCATGTATTTGAAATGGAGTTAATAAACAGCATCATAATCCACCTTAGTATCTGCTGTAGTCATCTTACCTTTTTCAACGGTAACAGGTGCAATGTTTCCCTCCCCATCGTATATGTTGGCATAAAAAAGTTCGCCCTTTTTTACAAACAAAGAATACTTTCCTGCGGGAAGTGAAACTTTAAAGGTGCCATCATCCTTTGTATCAACCTGTGTAACAAATTTGCTGTTGACGGCAGTATAAAATGCTGATTGCCCTTGTTTTGTTACCTGCGAAAGATTGGTAAGCTCATAAATATAGAGTGTAGTTTTAAAACCCATTTGTGGTGTTTTTGGTATATCAGGAGAAGGCATTTGGTTTCCCGAAACTTTAATCACTTTCCCTTCGATGCCTTGTTGGGCCTGTAGTTTAGCAGGGCATTTGCATGAAATAGAAAGCAAACAAATAATAAAATAAGCGCACCTTGAACCCATTACTGACAGTTTAAATTTTTTAAATCAATCTTCTGAAATTAAGCGTAAAGGCCGATACCTAAATTCAGTATTTTTAAAGTCTATATCTTCTCTATGCACAAAAGTAAACTTCTATTATCTATAATACTTTGCCTGCCCATTTTTGCATGGTCGCAGGTTAACACCAACACAAGGGTATTAAAACAAACCCAGGTTTTGCTGGAACAACAGGATAAAGTTTTATCTGAAAAATTGCTAAGCCTCGCTTTTAAAAAAGGATGGAAACTGGTGATCACAGGCATGAATGGCCAAAAGGCTATTTTGGTGGATGTAGACCCTGCAGGCTACCCGATGTACACAACTACTTTTAGCAACGTTGCTGCAGCAGCAACTATTAACACCACACAGCTATGGCCCGGCGGACGTACAGGTTTAAACCTAACGGGATCGTCGGACAATATGAAAGGAAAGCTGGGGATTTGGGATGGTGGCAAAATAAGATCAACCCATGTGGAACTGGTAAACCGCGTATTGCTAAAAGATAATCCATCTGAAATAAGCGACCATGCCACACACGTAGCGGGCACCCTAACGGCCACAGGTGTAAACCCACCTGCCAAAGGAATGGCGTATGGCTTGCAACAATTAATAGCTTACGACTTTTCATCAGATGTTGCGGAAATGTTTGGAGAAGCCGGCAACCTGCTGGTGTCTAATCATTCTTACGGCACCATAGCCGGTTGGCATTATAACGATACAGAAAAGCGCTGGGAGTTTTTTGGAGAAGCAGGTGCAACTCAGGATTATAAATTTGGATTTTACGACAACAAATCTATGCTGTGGGATTCGATTGCTTACAATGCACCGTTCTATTTAATTGTAAATGCGGCGGGTAATAACAGAAATGAAAATGGCCCTGCGGTTGGACAGCCTTATTGGCGTTACGATTCAAGCAATAACCTAATAAATTCCGGCAACCGGCCAGACGGAATTTCGAACAATGATGGTTATGATATTACGCCCGGCCAGGCTAATGCAAAAAACATTTTAACTGTAGGTGCAGCAAGCGCTGTATCAGGTGGTTATAGTCGCCCGGAGGATGTGATTCTTTCCGCCTTCTCATCCTGGGGACCCACAGATGATGGAAGGATAAAACCTGATGTAGTTGCTGATGGGGTGAACCTGCTTTCGTGCATTGGCACCAGCGATAATGCGTATGCTACTTTCAGCGGCACGTCTATGTCGAGCCCCAATGCTGCGGGATCTCTTTTCCTGTTACAGGAGCATTACTCAAAACTTAATGCGGGTAAATTTATGCGTGCTGCTACATTAAAAGGCCTTGCCATCCATACAGCAGAAGAGGCCGGCCCCTTTCCCGGTCCTGATTACCAATTTGGCTTTGGTTTGTTAAACATAGAAAAAGCAGCCAACGCTATTACTTCAAAAAATACCGACCAGTTAATACAGGAAAATGTATTGAACAATGGAGCAGTATTCAGTTTACCTGTTGTAGCCAGTGGTAAGGGAGAATTGATAGCCACTATAAGCTGGACCGATCCAAAAGCGATCAGTAATTTTACCAACCGCCTTAACAATCCAACAAAAAAACTGGTAAACGATCTCGATATTGTTATAAAAAAAGGAAACACTACTTATCAACCCTATGTATTAAATCCTGCATTTCCGGCGGCAGCCGCAACCAAAGGAAATAATGCTACTGACAATGTTGAAAAAGTAGTAGTGAGTGATGCGATACCGGGCGAAACATATACCATAGAAATAAAACACAAGGGCATTCTTGAACGTAGCCAGCAAGCCTACTCGTTACTGGTGAGTGGCGTGGGAGGCGCTGCCTTTTGTGCCTCTGCTGCCACAACCAATACAGGTGCCCGTATAGACAGTGTAGCTCTGGGCAACTTTTCATTTTCTCCGGCTGCAGGTTGTACTGCTTATTCCAACTTTACCGGCAGCGCTGCAAATGTGGAAGCAAACCAAACCCTTACCCTCTCCATAAGAGTAGGTAGTTGCGATGCCAGTACAAAAGATAAAATAATTAAGGCTTTTATAGACTGGAACAACGATGGCGATTTTACCGATGCAGGCGAAATGGTTGCGCAAAGCGGGGTGATTACAGGCAACGGTATTTTTACTACAAACATTACAACTCCGCAAAGCTTAACGATCAATAATGTTTCTTTATTAAGAATTGTGGTTGTTGAAACCTCAAACCCTGACGATGTACTATCGTGTGGCAGTTATACCAGGGGAGAAACACAAGACTATCGCATAAAATTCAATGCTCCTACAAACGATGTTGGTATTTTAGAAATTGTTTCCCCCGCTTCTACGGCTTGCAATAACCAAGAACAACTGATCACGGTCAAAATAAAAAACTACGGCGCTTCGGCCCAAAGAAATATTCCTATAAATGTGGTGGTTAAAAAAGGAACGGTAACTCTTGCTAACCTGAGTTTCGTGTATCCTGTAACTATTGCAGGTTATGCTGAAGGTGAATATACTTTTCAGACACCTGTTGATATGAAGGCTGGCACTTATACCATTACAGCCACCACCAATGCGGTAACCGATCAAAACAGCAGCAACAACCAGTTTACGCAAACCGTGGTTATTATCGCACCTGCGCCACCCACAGCAACTGCAGAAATATGTTCTGCAACAGAAGCTAAACTCAGGGGCAATACCTCGGGAGGCGATGTATTGTATTGGTTTAACAGTCCAACAGCAAATAACCCTATTGCCAGTGGTACGTTTGTAACTACCAATGTTATACCCGCAAATAAAACTTATTACGTAGCTAAGAACATCAGGGCTAAAGTAGGACCGGCTACCAAGCTTGAATTTGCCAGTGGCGGATACAATGCTTTTTCAGGAAACTATGTGAACATAAGTAACGATGTTCCTGTAACTATCGAAAGTGTAAGGCTGTATGTGGGTAATGCAGGTAAAGTAAATATTATAGTTGCCGACATTATTAGCAATGATGCTACTACGGGTTCTTACACCTACAGACCCATCTCATCAAAATTGCTTACGGTCTATCCCACAACTCCCAACCCGCAGCCGGGTGCGGTAAGTGGAAATAATGTTGCTGACACCGGTGCTGTTTTTTATTTAAATCTTTCGGTACCCACAGTGGGGCAACATGCTATTATCGTTCAGTGTTCAGAAGGTGCCACTATCTTCCGCAACAATACTATCAGCCCTAACCCCTATCCTTTTAGTATACCAGGTGTATTTTCCATTACGGGCAATAGCGCTACACTGGCCAGCGATCCAAACTATTTTCAAACATTCTATTACTTTTTCTATGCAATGAAGATTGCAACGGCAGGTTGCGAAAGCGAAAGGGTTCCTATAGTGGCTTCTACAGCTCCCACACCCGTTATTTCAATTGTTGGAAATGTTTTAACAAGCACTGTGGCAACCGGTAACCAATGGTATAAAAATGATGTAGGCATATCAGGTGCAACAGGGCAAACTTTTACAGCCACTGAACCAGGAACATACAAGGTCATTAACATCAGCACATTTGGATGTATGTCCACCTCAAACGAAATAACCGTAGTGGTTACTGCCGTGGTGGATGTTAATGGTACAGCTATAGGTTTGCAACTTTCGCCCAATCCTAATAAAGGAAAATTTCAATTGAATTTTGAAGTGAAGGGAAAGGCTGATCTGAATATTAGCCTGCTGAACACGCTTGGCCAGAAAGTATTCCAGTCCAGCTACCCGGCCTTTACCGGTCGCTTTAAAAAAGAAGTAAACGTAGGCCCGCAGGCAAAAGGAGTGTATACCTTACGCATTGACCATAACCAGAAGGTTTTTGTAAAGACGATGATTGTGGATTGATAAAGGGAATAATACTGTGTAAGCATACAAGGGAAGTAAGAGTATACTAAGGATAATCTTGGTGGCTATTTTATAAGACCTTACGAAACATAGAAAGTCGAACATGGAAAAGGAAAGCTTAATTCAGTTTCTTCAAAATACTAATCTTGTGGCTTTTCAAAAGGCTACTGAAATTTCCAATCATTTTATTTATAGGGAACTTGGTAAAAATGAATTTTTTTTAAAAGAAGGTAAGATTTCTGATGAGTATCTTTTTCTTGAAAATGGTTTTATGCGGGCATTTGCTTTTGATACTGATGGTAATGATGTCACTACAAAT
>JBBQVY010000127.1:0-14225 GCA_038211085.1 Chitinophagales bacterium
ACCGGAAGAACTACCAGCCAATTATCTTCTGCAGATGGGTTTTTTAAAGATGCGGTTATTAAAATATTGATGCCGGAAGAGGCTAAAAATGTAGAGAGTAAGTTACGCAGTGTGGGCTTGGGTAATGTAGTTGATAAGGCCATTTTAGCTATGAACCGTGCCGCTGAAGATGCAACAAAAGGGGCAGGAACCATATTTATAAATGCTGCAAAGCAAATGACGATTACCGATGCATTGAACATACTTCGCGGAGGGGATTTTGCTGCTACCAATTATTTTAAATCAAAAACCACCGCTGCTCTTACCGATGCTTTCAGACCGGTAATTCAAAACTCTCTAAAGAACGTAAATGCTACCAAGTATTGGAATGATGTATTTAGCGTTTACAACACAATTTCTACCACTAAGATTGATACCGACCTTACTGCATATGTGACCTCACGAGCAATGGATGGTATTTTTTACCAGTTAGGTTTGGAAGAACAAAAAATTAGAAAAGATCCTATAGCACGTACGACTGATATTTTGAAGAAAGTGTTTGGCAGCAGGCTGGCACAGGGTGCCTAAAGAAATTTAGTATTCAATTATTTTAGCCTTTCCCTTGCCTTTTACAACAGTAATAACAAATACTTTATTGTATTCATTATCATCCAGCGTTTTATAAGTATCGCTTTCAATTAAGAGATTGGCGAGTGCAGGAGTAGTGTTTGAATGACCGGCAACCACTATAGTTTTTCCTTTTTGTTTTAAAAGTTCATCAGCAAATTCGGGAAGGTTATCGGGGCTATAAGGCTTTATGGTTACACCCAATGAGCCGGCCCAAGGCTGTAAAGTTTGAAAGGTTCTTTTATATGGTGTTGCATACATTTCATCAGGTGTGGCATTAGGAAAAAGGGTCATCAATTTTTTAGCCCTCAGCTTACCTGCTTGAGTTAATCCCGGGTTGTTATCACCAGTATCTTTTTCTGCATGGCGAATTAGGATGATGGTTGTTGGAGCATTTTTCTGACCCTCAACAAGCATAGATGAAAGTAAAATGATGCCTAGAAATAGTAATCTTGAAAATTGCCTGGTTAATAGATTTGCTATACTCATGGATGAAAATTAAAGCTGTTATAGTACAACAATAATGGCTCGAACATGCCAAAAGCATTTCATACAATTACTGACAGACCTGGACTGCCAGGTTATTGTATTTTTAAAAACAAAGGAATTAGGTTGTTGATTTTAAAACTTCAGGTAGCGCCTTAATTACAGCAGATTGAAATATATTAATTACAGACTGGGCCGTATTTTGAGCACTTGATTTAGATATTACCGCCATCGCTTTAAGCTCCGCTTCTAAAATCAGCTTTTCATCTTCAAGCCTCGACTTAAATTTTTCATCATTAAGATCGCCGGCAAGTCTTAGTTCGGCAAGTAACTGCAAGCGCTCTTTGCGGTTTTGAAGAAAGCGTGTAGCTACTCCCCTGGCTTCTTTTCCACTTTCGCCGGCAGATTGTTTTGCGCTGGATAACATCTCATCAAAAGTATCTTTCAAATCAAAATTGATAGGCATATAGAATAATTTATGAGTTTATGGATTGGACTTGTTTGAAACTCTTTTTCCTTCTTCAGCAACTTGCATGGCATAAAACATATCACTGAGAGTCTTCTTATTCAACTTAATGAGTCCATCTGACAAAGCATTGTCTTTTTTGTGTTCCTCTTTATATTTTTCCCACAATTGAAGTGTTATTTCTGCAATGCGGGTACTTTCAGTATTTAAAGGCCGTACCCGGTTTTTGGTAACCAGCGAGTTAAGATCAACTTCAATATCTATGTAAGAGTTAGAGAAGTTAACGTATTGCCTTTTAGCTGCAGGAATTTCCTGCATGCTCAGGTAAAAATTGTCTACTTTTTTTGCTGTGGTATTTATCTCATCAGACAGCACTGCATCGTAATTAGAAACTAAGTGAACTTTGCAAGAAGCAAAAAGTAATAACAGCGAGAAAAATGATAGCCAGTGAAGGCGCAAAGATGGTAGGGGCAAGGAGGCTGGTTTCATAAATATTTTTCTTTAATACTTTTAAAAAGCATTGTGAAAAATACATAAAGCAAAGTATAAAAGCAAGCATCCAAAAACTTAAATGAAATCGAAGCCTTAAATTGCATGTTGCTCAATATTCTTATTAAAATGCTAACAATACTATGAAAAAGCTATTATTTATCTTCATGCTGTTACCCTTTGCAGCTTTTGCCCAGCCACCTGAGTGGGTAGGTGGTCCGCTCAAAAATACCCTGGCAATGCTGAGCCTTATTGAGCAACGTCTTTCCATAAAATTTACTGACAGCAGCATATCACCAAACAGGGAAAGAATGGTTTTTAATGATTCTTCAGGAAGGTTTGTTGTTAAGATTGAACTTGAAAAACAAGTTGTTCAAAAAGTAAACATAGAAGCACCATCTTACCAGCTCAACAATTTTATTTTGTGGTTTGAAAAGGAATTTATAGAGTATGCCATATCCAAAAACGAAAATGGTATAGTGTTCCCTGCAAGTGTAGTTGTAGTAAAACCGCTCAATAATCAAAGATCTAACATGTATATTTCTACCTACAAACAATAATTAAGCAAGCTAATCCTCGTTCACATGCTGAGGGTTAAATATCATTTAAAAGTGCTTTCCTTGCCCTTCCTATGTATCTGTATCATGATCCAACCTACTAAAATTGTAGTAGGCTTTCAATGATAGGCAGATATATAGAGATTAATAATTATTTTTCCTGTTCATCAAAATAAAAGCCCTGTTATGAAAATGTACATTGAGTTATGGAAAGCAACACAAGCATGGATAGATCTTTCAAAAGATGAACGTGGAAATTATATGTCGCAACTAGGGCCTGCAATACAGCAGTTGGTAGAGGGGGGTGCTGAAATTATTAACTGGGGAGCTATTGACAAGGAAACCTATAAAAAGGTATCGTACGACTTTTTTGCTGTTTGGAAATTCCCGTCGCAAGAGTCTGCAGAAAGTTTTGAAAAGTTGGTTGAAGGAGCAGGCTGGTATAACTACTTTGAACAGGTAAATGCCATGGGTAATCCTGTTACGGCACAAGAAGTAATTGTTCAGTTGATTAACATGTAAATTATAATAACGGTTGCTGGTACAGACCAATCAAAAATTTAATTACAACTTAAGGCATGCCGGGTAATTTAATGCCGGCATGTTTTAAGTTATCTACGATGCGTTCCTGCAGCTCCAGTTTTAATATTTGGTAATTGTCGGCCCTTAACCACATATTGGCTTCCACCTTATAACCATCCGATTCTATAACTGAAACGCCTATGTTGTGAGCAGGATCTTTCAGCAATCCCGCATTGTCTTGTATGGTTTGTTCAATGGATTTTTTTACATCTTCAAATGAAATTTGAAAACCAAATTTCACCTCAATTCTTAGCCTGCGTTTACCCTGCCTGCTTAAATTTATAATAACCTCATTACTTAATTTACTATTGGGAATAATGACGGTTTGATTATCGAAGGTGGTAACTATGGTATGAAAAATCCTGATGACGGTCACTTTACCTTCCTGGCCCTGTGCCATAATAATTTCGCCCACTTTAAACGGTTTTAAAAGCAGGATGATAATACCACTGGTAAAGTTTTGCAACGTGCCTGATAAGGCCAGGCCTGCTGCAACTCCAAAAGCACCGATGAGTGTAGTAAATACTGTAAGCTGCAGGCCTACAATCTGTATGCACGAAAGTAGCAGCAACACTTTAAATAGAATTCCTATAATACTTGAAAGAAAAGGTTGAACAGAGGGATCAATTTTTCTCTTGGTCAAAATGTTATTGATCCATTTAAGAATTGTATTTATAATCCACCATCCAATCACTAAAAATAATATGGCAACTACAACCCTTGGCCCCACAACTACCAGCCAGGTATAAAATTTATCGTACAATTTATTAATATCCATAAATTCATTTAGGTAACTACGGTAGCCAAAAAATTGTGCCACTACAATGGGCGAGTTATGGATAAAAATGATCTTTATCACCTGCTGTTTAAGATAAGTACGTAGTTTTCAACCTCAATTTTTTAGCCACTATTTAGTCATGAAATATTTAAAAGTCCTTTACATACAGGTGATCATCGGCATTATCCTGGGTGTTTTAGTGGGTTGGTTATATCCAGCTTTCGCGCCTGTTGCAAAACTGATGAGCGAAACTTTTATCAACATGATAAAAATGGTTATTGCCCCGGTAATCTTTTTTACCATTGTATCTGGTGTTGCAGGTGCTGGTAATTTAAAAAAGGTTGGTCGTGTGGGCGGAAAAGCCCTTATTTATTTTGAAGTAGTAACTACCCTTGCACTTATCATTGGCCTGGTAACTGCAAACCTTATCAAGCCTGGTTCGGGGGTGAATTATACACCCACTGCAACCCAGGTGTCTGCTTCAGTTTCAACGCCGGCAAAAACAATTGACTGGGGCGAGTTTGTAAGTCATATCGTACCTGCAAATGTGGTAGAAGCATTTGCCAAAGGAGATATTTTGCAGGTATTATTTTTCAGCGTATTGTTTGCTATTGGATTGCAACGTTTGGGGGCTACCGGTACGAGTGTATTGGCAAGTTTTGAAAAGATAAATAAGGTGTTGTTCAATGTGCTTAATATGATTATGAAACTTAGCCCGCTGGGTGCCTTTGGCGGTATGGCTTATACCATAGGAAAATTTGGATTTGGAACATTGGCTGTCTTGGGCAAATTGCTCTTTACTTTTTATGCAACCTGCCTGTTATTTGTTTTTGTAGTACTCAACTTAATATGCCGTTATTATGGTTTTAGCCTGCTAAAGTTGTTGAGTTATATTAAAGAAGAATTATTAATTGTTTTAGGCGCCAGCAGCAGCGAAGCAGTGTTGCCTTCGGTAATGCAAAAGCTGGAGCTGGCCGGGTGTGAGAAAGAAGTGGTTGGCCTGGTAATACCAACCGGATATAGTTTCAACCTTGATGGTACCACTATTTACCTAAGTATGTCTATAATTTTTCTTGCGCAGGTTTTTGGCATCAATCTTTCCATAGGGCAGGAGCTAACCATTATTGGTATTTTAATGTTAACCAGTAAAGGAGCTGCCGGTGTTTCTGGCAGTGGTTTTATTGTGTTGACATCAACCCTTACTGCTTTAAAAGTAATTCCGCTTGAGGGCCTGGCTTTGCTGATTGGTGTTGACCGTTTTATGAGCGAGGGCAGAGCCATCATAAATTTTATTGGCAATACGGTTGCAACTGTAGTGATTGCGAAAAGTGAGAATGCTATAGAAATGGATAGATACAGGCTGGTGGTTGAAGGCAAACCCATGCCTGTAATTGTAGATGCTGATAAGAAGGATAACATAGCCATCTTTGATTAGCTGCTACCAGGAAGGTGTCTTACAATGATGTTTTATAATACCAACATAAGGTTTTCATAGCTTCATCCTTGCCACGCATCATAGGTAATTTTCATAACAGCGTGGCAGTTTACCCTGAGCCTGTCGAAGGGTCGCAATCACTTCTTCTGTTGTAAAAAAAGCGCCTTCAGTTTTAAAAGCAAAGTTCAGAACTCCTTACCCCGTAGATTGAAATATATTCAAATCTCGCAGAATGAAATTGCTGCAAAAGTTGTTACGTATTTAAAGGCATCGTTGCTTATTCTTCAATAAAGTGAAGGTTCAATCTCCTCATATTTCAGCCTTACCTGATACCAGTTATTGCAGAAGGACATCAGCCGGTTCGGTGCCAAGCGCGGCGAAGGCATTCAGAAACATGCGAAGCAGTTTCTGAAAGAAGCGGGTGTAGTCCTGGCGCAATAACGAGGCCACACGGCCTGAGCATAGAACTTTTGAAGCCAAAGACTTTTACCTTCATTTCAATTTGCGAGTGGTAAAGAGTTCTGAAGTTTCAATTTAAATCTAAATAGCCTCTTTGTTAGAAATTTAAAAACGGGCCTGCTCCTATTGAAATACCCTTACATAATCAATCACAAATTGTTTGGGTAACAAGGTAAGCTCCACACCTCTTTGACCACCCCACGCACCGCCAAAGGCAAGATTTAAAATAAGGTATTCAGGCTTATCAAAAGGCCAGCTATCAACACCTTCTCCCTCATTTGCATAAGTAAAAACTTTCCGGTCATCAAAGTACCAGTCTATATGGTCTTCAAACCATTCAATGGCGTACACATGAAATGCATTATAGGCACCCGGGCAATAGAGTTTTGTTCCCTTGCCGGTTTTTTTAACGTGGTTATACTTTTTTGTATGAACATTAAAGTGAATGGTATCGGGCATATAACCTACATGTTCCAATATGTCAATCTCGCCGCATGCAGGCCAGCCAGCTTTACTTTGGTCGCTGCCCAGCATCCATATTGCAGGCCAGGTACCCAGGCTCGAGGGAAACTTTGCTTTCACTTCTACCCGCCCGTAGGTCCAGTCTTGTTTACCTTTTGTGTGTAAACTGGCCGATGTAACAGGCATTATTTTGTTGTTGATAGTAATGGAATCGTTGATAGCCGTAATGGTAAGAGCGCCATTTTTTACATAAGCATTTTCCTTGCGTTGGCGTGTATAATATTGAAGCTCTTTGTTGCGGATGTATCCTTCTTCGTTGGTCCAGCGGTTACTATCGGGCAGCCCGGTATAATTAAATTCATCGGACCATACCAGTTTTTTAAATTTTTTCGACCCACCATTAGGAGCAACTTTTTGAGCAAAAATGGATGAGAAGTTTAGGACGCAAATGGTTAAGACAATTGTACGCAGGCAAGGTGTTATCATGTAAATATTTATGGAAAGCAATTTAAGATTTTAAAAAGAAAGATAAAGGAAGTTGTGAATAGAAATCATTGTAACAGAACCTCTATAGGGGTTCAACGATTACCATATTGTATTAAGCAATATTTTTTCGCTATCCTTTCAGTCGTTTAGTATCCTACCTTCAATTTTAAATTTTAAGCAAAGCAGATTACATAATGAAAGAATGGATACAGGAGTTTATCAGGCAGGTTTCGGAGACTGGTTTGTTACAATGGCTCGGGTTAATTTTTGGGGTTGCTGAAGTATTGCTGGCAAAGATCAATAATGTTTGGTTGTACCCTGCGGGAATTATCGCCACCCTTGTTTCAGTGTATTTGTTATTGGATGTTCAGTTGTACGCAGAGTCTATCCTCAATCTTTATTACCTGGTTATGAGTATTTATGGATGGTATTATTGGTTGAGCCGAAAGCAGGCAGCACCTGTGCGGATAAGCAACGCAACTAAGAAAGAATGGTTGATCACGCTTATTATTTCATTGGGTGGCTGGCTGGCTTTTTATATGCTCCTTAAAAAATTTACTCCATCCGATGTACCGGTTTGGGATGCGTTAGTTACCTCTACAGCTTGGGCAGGCATGTGGTTGCTGGCCAGGCGTAAAATTGAAAATTGGATTTTGCTAAACATCAGTAATGCCTTTGCTATTCCATTGTTGTTTCATAAACATTTGGCTATGTTTTCGGTGCTAACCGTTATACTTTTTATTGTGGCAATATTTGGATTTATTGAATGGAATAACATTTATAAAAAGGAACAAACGGCAACACCTGCAATATGAGTAATACCCTACATCATCCTTCGCAATTCCTAAGTCCGGAGGATGTTCAAACCATAAGGCAACAATCGGCTGAGGCCGAGCAACATGGTAAACTTACCCCTGTATTGTTGGATCTTATTTACAGGAAGCAATGGTTTAAAATGTTGGTGCCCGCAACATATGGCGGGTTGGCTTTAAGCCTGCCCGAAGTTGTAAGGTTAGAAGAAGCATTGAGTTGGGCTGATGGCAGCCTCGGTTGGGTGGTTACTTTGTGCAGCGGAGCCGGTTGGTTTGTAGGCTTTATACATCCTTCGCTGGCCAATCAAATATTAAATGATACCAAACTTTGTATTGCTGGTAGCGGTGCATCAACAGGCACTGCTGAAATTATTGGTGAGGGGTTTCGTATCAACGGCACCTGGAAATATGCAAGTGGTGTTCATCATGCCACTCACATTACTGTCAACTGTGTCATCACCAAAAACAAGCAGCCTCAATTAACGGCTTCAGGCCAGCCGCTGGTATTACCATTTATTCTCTACAGAAAAGATGTAGAATTATTACCCGGATGGAAATATGTAGGCATGATAGCAACCGGTAGTGATGCTTATACTATCGAAAATATAATGGTCTCTGCAAACCGTTGTTTTAAAATTGAACCCGGCGCAGCATATATACAATCTCCCCTATACACTTATCCTTTTTTGCAATTAGCCGAAGCAACACTTGCCGCAAACCTATCCGGTTTGGCGGTTCATTTTCTCGATTTATGTAAAAATATTTTCGAAGAAAAAGCAGCACGGTTTACAGAGCAAAGAGATGAAAAGAGAAAAATAATATTTGCTGCGTTGCATGAAAACGAAATGCAACTTCATAACAAACGGGCACCATTTTACGAGGCGCTTTCAGCTTCATGGATCGAACCCTGCAATCAAGCTTTACTGCAACAAGTGAGTACTTATAGCAGGCAACTGGCTTTAATTTCCCGCGAAGCGGTAGACAATTTGTACCCTTACTGCGGCCTGCTGGCTGCGGCACCCAATACAGAAATCAACCGGGTTTGGCGAGACATTCATACCGCAAGCCAACATTCGTTGCTGACCTTTCAAACGCTGTGAGCTGTGCAGCATGCGTAACTCAAAAATCTGCCGGCGAATGTGCCTGTCATAAAAACTCTTTTTTTTTATTTACTCATTCGGTCAAGTTCAGTACATTCATACCATCCGTTTTTAAATGAAAACGTATGCCCCGTAAACTCAAACCTAACGAATGCTTGCACCAGTTTCATCTACTTTAACTGTCTCAACCAATAGCAAAAGCAATTACCTGCTTCCTATTATATTGGTTACCTCTTTATTTTTTTTGTGGGGTTTAGCCTATGGCCTGCTTGATGTGCTTAATAAACATTTCCAGGAAGCGCTCAACATAAATAAACAGCGTTCTACTCTTTTACAGGCTGCTTACTTTGGAGCATACTTCTTAATTGCTTTGCCTGCTGGTATATTGATGAGCAAAATAGGGTATAGAAAAGGAATTATAACCGGGTTGTTTCTCTATGCAATCGGTGCATTGTTATTTTATCCTGCTGCAGAAAATGCCAGCTTTACTTTCTTTCTGCTTGCGCTGTTTATATTGGCAAGTGGCCTTACTTTTTTGGAGACAGCGGCCAATCCATACATCACTGTTTTAGGTGATCCGGCATCGTCGGAGTTCAGGCTGAACCTCGCTCAAAGCTTTAACGGGGTGGGTTCCTTCCTGGGTCCTATAATCGGAGGCGCATTGTTTTTCGGTGGAACAAATGGTGGGGGCTCGTCTGAATTGGAAAGTGTAAAGTTTGTGTATATCGCCATTGCTGGCCTGGTAATATTGGTGGCCATATTGTTCCTGGCTACTACTATGCCCGAGGTAAAAGAAGAAGCATTGGTGACCGATGCCTCCGGCCATAAAGGTAAGACCCTCTTTCAGCATACACATTTCGTGTGGGCCATCGTTGCCCAATTTTTCTATGTAGCAGCACAGGTAGGTATTGCCGCCTTGTTCATAAATTATTGTACTGAAAAGAAGGTGGGCATCAACAACGAAAAAGCAGCATACCTTTTATCGGCTAGCCTTATCTTATTTACTATTGGCAGGTTTGCCGGCACGGCTCTAATGAAACTGATAGCCCCTAACAAACTTTTATCGTTGTATGCAGTTGCTAATATTTTATTAAGCATCGTGGTAGTTTTTGTTCCCGGAGTTCTTTCAGTCTATGCACTGATGATTGTTTTCTTTTTTATGTCTATTATGTTTCCTACCATCTTTGCGTTGGGAGTTAAAAACCTGGGCAGTCATACAAAAAGGGGTGCATCGTTCATCATTATGTCTATTGTTGGCGGGGCGCTTGTACCCTATATTATGGGTTCACTGGCAACAGCTTATTCTACGCCATTATCATTCATAGTACCGCTTATTTGCTTTGTTGTTGTATTGTTATTTGGATTGTATGGATATAAAACACGCACATCATGAAAAGGTATTGTTTAGCAGTCGATCTTAAAAATGATCCGCAGCTTATTAATGAGTACGAAGCATATCATAAAGAGATATGGCCTGCGATAAGAGAATCTATAGTTGGTGCAGGCGTTACAACTATGGATATTTACAGGCTGCATGACCGGCTTTTTATGATCATGGAAACTGATGACGATTTTACTTTTGAAAGGAAGAAGCATATGGATGAAGAGAACCCTCTTGTGCAACAATGGGAAGAAATGCTCTGGAAGTTTCAACAAGCCATACCAGGAGGAGCACCCGGCGAAAAGTGGCGGTTAATGGACCAGATTTTCACTTTAAATAAGTCTTAGAAATGGATGCAATAAAACAAGAATTGCGCAGATCTTTTTTGCAAATTCACCCAAAAGATAATGTGTTGGTAGCCTTGCGAAACCTGCAGAAAGGATTGATGATCGATCATAACGATAAAAGCTTTGAACTTAAAGACGACATAAATGCCAAGCATAAATTTTTTATAAACGATTTGCATACAGGCGACGAAGTGTATATGTATGGTGTGTTGGTAGGCAAGGTTCAAAATGATGTAGCAAAAGGTGAATTGATGACTACAGCTAATACTAAACATGCTGCCGGAAAATTTGCTTACAGGGGATTTATAACACCCTGGCATCAACCGGATGTTTCCAAATTTGAAGGCTGCACTTTCAATGGGTATGTTAGAGATGACGGAAGGGTAGGTACAGCAAATTATTGGTTGTTTGTGCCAACGGTATTCTGCGAAAACCGCAACCTGGACATTATTAAAGAAGCTTTAAACAATGAGTTAGGGTATGGCGTTGCTCAAAAATACAATCGTTACACACGCCAGTTGCTGCAAGCTTACGAACATGATGGCAAGGTAGAAGAGATCGATTTTTTGCCGCAGGAGAAAATACATACCGAAAGAATTTTTAAGAATGTTGATGGTATAAAATTTTTGCAACACCAGGGTGGTTGTGGCGGAACAAGGGGCGATGCTGCTATACTGGGAAAATTGTTGGCTGCTTATGCCGATCATCCAAATGTTGCAGGCATAACTGTGTTAAGTCTTGGCTGCCAGAATTTACAAACCGAATTTTTTCTGAATGATGTGAAGGAAAGAAACCCATCGTTCTCCAAACCATTATTGGTATTTGAACAGCAGCAATCGCAAAGCGAAGAACAACTGATAGCCGATGCCATCAGGCAAACTTTTAAAGGGCTAATTGAAATAAATAAACTGGAGCGGCAACCTGCCCCCCTAAGCGCATTAACCATTGGCGTTAAGTGTGGTGGTAGTGATGGGTTTAGTGGCATCTCGGCTAATCCTGCAATTGGTTATACATCCGATTTACTGGTGGCATTAGGCGGTAAGGTTTTGCTGGCAGAGTTTCCTGAACTGTGTGGTGCCGAGCAAGATTTACTGGACCGGTGTGTGGATGAAAAGAGTGCTGAGAAATTTATCAGCCTCATGGGTTCGTACAGCCAGGCGGCCCTTAATGTTGGGTCTGGTTTTCATATGAACCCTTCGCCCGGCAATATAAAAGATGGATTGATAACGGACGCTATTAAGTCAACCGGAGCTGTTCGTAAGGGCGGTCATTCCCCGGTGGTAGATGTATTGGATTATACCGAGCCTGCCAATAAACCGGGGCTGAGCCTGGTGTGTACTCCGGGTAACGACGTAGAGGCCACAACAGGTAAGGCAGCCAGCGGTGCCACGCTAATTTTATTTACTACCGGCCTGGGTACACCAACAGGTAACCCGGTGGCGCCAACTATAAAAATTGCTACGAATAGTGCTCTTGCCAAACGCATGGGCGACATTATAGATATCGACACCGGTAGTATCATCAGCGGTGAAAAAACCATTGAGCAAATGGGAGAGGAAATACTGGAATATTGTATCAAAGCGGCCAGCGGTGAAATAATTCCTAAGGCAGTTTTATTGGGTCAGGATGATTTTATTCCATGGAAGAGAGGGGTGTCGTTGTGAGATATAAATGATAGAAAAGAGGAAAAGATTTATGAGTTTTGAACTAAGGGATTTTTACTTTTTCATTTTTACTTTTTAATTAATACTCTATGTTCAGATTAGACGGAAAAATTGCAGCAGTTACAGGTGGTGGCAGCGGAATAGGCAGGGCCATTGTTGATGTATTTGCCAGGCAGGGTGCAACAGTGCATATCATTGATTCAAATCCAGAAGTTGATGTATCGGAAGTTGAGGAAGAAGGCGGACGAATATTTGTACATACCTGCGATGTAACCAGCCAGGAGAAGGTACTGGAAGTTTTCAGGAAAATTCATGGCTTAAATATCCTGGTCAATAATGCAGGTATAGCACATGTTGGTAATGTTGAAACAACTTCTACTGAAGATTTTAATCGCATATTCGCGGTCAATGTTAAGGGTGTATATAATTGTTTACATGCCGGTATTCCTATTATGAAACATAATGGTGGCGGGGCCATTATCAACATGTGTTCCATTGCTGCCCTTCTAGGCTTGTCTGACCGGTTTGCATACAGCATGAGCAAGGGCGCTGTATACTCAATGACTATGTCGGTGGCTAAAGATTACCTGCCCTATAACATTCGTTGTAATAGTGTTTCGCCGGCGCGGGTACATACACCTTTTGTGGATGGTTTCATAAATAAAAATTACCCTGGCAGGGAGGAAGAAATGTTTGATAAATTGTCGAAATCGCAACCCATTGGTCGTATGGGCACCGTGGATGAAGTAGCCAACCTGGTATTATACCTTGCAAGCAACGAGGCACAATTTATAACAGGTAACGATTACCCGATTGATGGGGGATACCTGCACCTGAATACTTAAACGATTGCGTTTTCGTAACACACATATCAAGGTATAATCAATTAAAAAACTAAAATCTTTTATATGAAATTAATAAGGATTGGAAACGAAGGGCAGGAAGTGCCGGCAGTGGAAATAGATGGTAAACGTTACGATGTTTCGGAATGGTTTAAAGACTATGACGAGGTGTTTTTTGAATCGGGCGGAATAGAAATGTTGCAGGATTTTCTCTTAGAAAAGCAGGAGTCTTTACCTGTTCTTTTAAACGATTTAAGAGTAGGATGCCCTGTGGTTCGCCCTTCAAAAATTGTTTGCATCGGTTTAAATTATAGTGATCATGCACGTGAAATCAATGTGACACCACCTATAGAACCTGTCATCTTCTTAAAATCTACTACCGCACTATCTGGTCCCTGCGATGACATTGTGATACCTAAGAATTCTACCAAAACTGATTGGGAAGTGGAACTCGGCGTGGTGATTTCTAAAAAAGCTTCTTACGTTGAAGAAGCCGATGCTATGGACTATGTTGCCGGTTACGTGCTGCACAACGATGTTAGTGAAAGGGCTTTTCAACTGGAACGCAGCGGTACCTGGGATAAAGGAAAGGGTTGCGATACGTTTGCACCCATTGGTCCATGGCTGGTAACAAAAGACGAAATACCTGACGTACATAACCTCCGCCTTTGGTTAAGTGTCAACGGAGAAATGATGCAGGACGGCAACACAAGCAACCTCATCTTTAATGTTCCTTTTGTAGTTTCGTATGTTAGCCAATTCATGACTTTATTGCCGGGGGATATTATCTCTACAGGTACACCTGCAGGTGTTGGTTTGGGTATGAACCCTCAAGTGTATTTAAAAGATGGTGATGTGGTAGAATTGGGCATTGATGGGTTAGGTAAGTCCAGGCAGGAAGTTGTTGACTACGCAAATGCCCGTTGACATGGAAGATCAAATTAACCCATCAACCCTAAAAAAACAGAGCACGAATTATATAGATGCACACCAGCATTTTTGGAAGTTTGACCCGGTAAGAGATGGCTGGATTGATGACAGCATGAAGGTTATTCAAAAAGACTTTTTGCCAAATGATCTTGCACCCTTGCTAAAGGAAAATGGGTTCGATGGATGTGTGGTTGTACAATCAGACCAGTCGGAAGATGAGACCAATTTTCAGCTTGCAAATGCAGATCAATATAGCTTTATAAAAGGTGTGGTGGGGTGGATTGATCTGCAAGCTGGAAATGTAGAAAAGCGTTTGGATTATTATACTCAACACAAAAAGCTA
>JBBQVY010000128.1:0-14148 GCA_038211085.1 Chitinophagales bacterium
CTCCATAACAACACATTGGGATCAGTGATATTGAGCAAAGAAAAATTTGTTTTCGTGCCTGCGTTGCTATTGCCGGTAATCATACCGCTTATCAAAGGGTTTTGATGTTCCAGAGAAAACTTCATTGCAGCAACCGGATCAAAAACAGTAGAATGGGTTGAAAGCGCAAACTGGTACAGAAAATCTTTCTGTCCATACTGGTTATAGATACCGAGCATTACCGTGTCTTTATGTCCTGTAGGATTTAAAGTGTAAGGATCTGTTTGTCCGCCGGCCAGTGCATTTAACTGCGGTGAACTTTCCCAAAGACTATCTGGTGTGCTTTTACCCAACCTGAAAAAGCTGCAATCCATATTGGATAAAGTGATGCCATAATTGCCCTCGCTCATATCGGCAAAGTGGTTAAACGTTTGCCAATCGTAGCGGGCATTTTGTGCAGCGTAGTGTCCGCCGCGGGTTTCCTTTTTAGCGGTAAGTATAGCGCCTAACTCTTCGTGATGCGTTGTTGGTTTTTGAAGATTAAATGAGAATGACCATAGTTTTAAATCACGATAATTTGACTGAATGCTGTCTTCAATTTCTATGCGGGGACTGTTAGCAAACAAAGTAATTCTACCCGTGTGCAGAATGGGGTTTTTCGATACTGCTTTTAAAGTAACAGATACAGGACCTGCATTTTCAATCACAAGCGGTTCTCCGTCATTTACATTAGTTGTGCCGAGGTCGTTCAGGTACTTTCCATCAACAGCTTTTACCAGTTGCCTGTTGTTTGCCAGCTTATCAAATATTTCGGTAATGGCACCGGAACGGCTCAGGCGAAGGCGATATAAATTGTTGCTAAAATAATCACCTGCAACAGCAGCAGCCAACGGACGCTCAGCAGGAGCCCCTTGCCTGATTTCGAAAACTTTATATCCAACCGACGGAATGTTTTCGGCATTGATACGCAAAAACTTTTTGCCGCCTTTTGTTATTAACTGGCTTGCGGCTTCTTTGTTGGTTACTACATCAATAACTTTTACAGGATAGGTACCGCTATACAACACATCGGCTACATCGCTTCGTACCCAGCTTAATGCATTGAAAACATAAAACCTTTGATGAGTTGCTTTTTTTAATTGGCTACCCAGCGTATGTGCAGCCGAAGAGAACAAAGTATCGGTGTAAGTGGTTATCTGCTGCTGTAGTTTTATTTGCCACTCTGCCCTGGCTTTTTGCGATACCGGACCATCGGCTGTCCAGTCGTGTTCCCAATACAAACCAAAGGCATCCCAGGCAGTTTCTTTTAATGGTGTTAGCTGTTTGGCAAAATTCTTATGGGCCAATGATACGATCGTTGCCAATGCCTCGGCGGTTCTTAGTTTTTCGGTACTGCGCCTAACCTTTGCTGTGGTTTCGTTCATGGACACGCAATAGGTGTCCCACTCGTTGCCATAACTTACTGCCTCTGTTGGAAGCTTTAATTTGCTTTGTACAACATCTTCAAAAAAATCTTCTTCGTTCGATACACGAACTTTTCGGTTGGCAGCAGTTCCCTTTTTTGCGGCTTCAATAAAAGCAGGAGAAACGTAGGTGTCAAGGTCATCCCAGCCAAAACCAAAAGCGCCGGCAATATTGTAAGGATATTTTGAAGCCGGAGAAATGGTATCACACATTTTTTCCAAATCAGCAATAACAGTAACCATATCGTCAGCAGCTTCTTTTGCAACCTTGTCTCTCCGTGCTTCGGCATACCCACCTAACGTTCGGCCATTGTATATTGGTCGGTTATACCATTTCATAATAACACCGGTTCCATCTAAACCATTTGACTGATATAACTGGTGCCGCCTTTGCGATAAACTTGTATTTGAAATACGGCTTGCACAACCACACACTCCACGCCAGCTATACTTTGCACCCGAGCCTGCCCAAAGCGAACTCAACCCCAATGGTAGCGTTTGGTTTTCCATACACACGGCAAGGCTAAACTTCAGGCCAAGCCTTCTTTCCAGTTGCCCGGCATAATACATGCCTCGTATAACTGCTTCGGTGGGTTGGGCTCCATAAGTGCTTACTACACTATTAAGCGGACTGCTAATATGCCCCGACTTTATCCGGGAAATGAGGCGATTGAATTGTGCAGGGCTGCGATATTTTTCATAAACCTTTAGCCAATAGCTTCCATCACAATTAAACCGTGCCTGAAAATCGGACGGGAAAGATTGTGTTGAATCAACCTGGTCAAGAGAATAATCGAGCATGTGTACAAAGGCAGAATCGTATTGCGTTTCATTGGCAGTCCACATGTAATCGGTATGATCGTCGTTAGCAATGTAGAAGCGCTTTTGCTGAGCGTTACCTTCATAAAAAAAGGTTGCAAATAATATGGCTAATACAAATGCTCTCATGTTGCTTTTAATTCAATTTTAAATTTTTTTTTAGGATTAGTTATTTAGTTCGCATAAACCTCATAATGCTAATTTCAAAGCTCAAGCCGCATGGCTTTGTTATTGCAACGGGACTCCACCCGCTTGTTTACAAAACTGCTTCGCATGTTTTGTAATGCCTTCGCTACGCTTGGCACCCAACCGGCTGATGTCCCTTATGCAACAACTGTTGTCACGGTACAGATTTTACCAACACTAATTTTGCGAATGATCTACCCAATCCTATTCTTTTTTACCAAACAGATTATCCCGGTCAGGCATTATTCCCGCTCCTGGCCGAACTCTTGTACAATTTTATCTTTGAGCAGGAAGTTTTCATAACTACTTTTTCAGCATGCTCAGTAAATAAACAAAAGTACAAGTGAGTGACACAACGATGTCCGATAGATATCCCATGCTGGTACCATAAAAAATTTCGTTGTAAATGACCTGATTAGTAACCTGGATTTTGGCCAAGCAAACTGTTCAAGTCCGTTTCTCTTTGCGGTATAGGAAAAAGCTTATGAAATGCTTTGGTCGTATAACCTTTGTTATTCATTACGGTAAGGTACCTGCCGGTACGTACCAGGTCGAACCAGCGTTGGCCTTCAAAGGCAAACTCTGAGCGACGTTCAGCTTCTATAAGCAACCTCATTTCATCTTGTGTAAGCGAAGTTGGTTTTGCCTCAAGACCGGCCCTCGTTCTTACCTGGTTAATAAACGGAACAGCGGCAGCAACCTGGTTCTGTTCAGTTAATGCTTCGGCGTACATCAGTAACACATCAGCATAGCGCAGCAAAGGAAAATCGATATCGGCGTCGCCAGATACAATTCCCATTTGTTTGTATTTTACCACATACCGCTCCAGCACCGTTGTAGTACCATTTAGGTAGCTGGTTGCTATACTTGCCGCCTTTCTTAAATCACCTGCTTCGTACGACGTTTCCATGTCTAAAGTGGGCCGCAGAAATCCGTCGCCTGTACCGCTGGCTACACCCCAAGCCGGGTTGCTTGCACTGGCACCCCAGGGAATGTTCGAATTCCAGATGCTGCTACCCTGCCCTATGTTGCCCGACTTATATTGCACCGCCAAAATCATATCCTTATTGGCGCTAAATGGTGTTGTATTGCTAAAAACTGCTCCATAAGTGTTGGCGGTAACATTGAACTGGCCCGAGGCAATTACCTCGTTTAGTTTTGATGCTGCTTTAGTATAATCTTTCATGTATAGCAACACTTTTCCTAACAATGCTTTGGCTGCCCATCTTGACGCCCGGCCAGCTTCGGAAGCTGGTATAGATGCAGGCAAGTTTGCCTCGGCAAAGCCAAGATCACTAACGATTAGCTCGTATACTTTTGCAGCTTCTGTGCGTGGAATATTGTATCCCTCCTTTGGATCTGAAAATGTATTGGTAACCAACTGAACATCGCCAAACATACGCACCAGGTTGAAATAGAAATACCCACGCAAAAATTTTGCTTCTGCTTCGTACCGTGATTTTAATGCCGCATCGAAACCCGCTTCACCTATCCTGTTTATTATATTGTTGGCCCTTGAAATACCGATGTAGTGGCCGGTCCAGGCATTGCTGAAATTGGTATTGCTTAACGAAAAATTAAAGTCTTCCAGCTCAAATACATTTACCACACTGGTACCCCGTGGAAAGCCATAGTCACTGTTGTCGGACGTTACTTCGCCCATGTTTAAAAGTGCCGATACCGCACTGGAGTTTCCATACAATCCGTTGTGCTTAAAAGTTGAATAGGTACCAATAACAGCGGTATTAAAGTCGGCGGCTGTTTTGTATACATTCTCGCTTACCCTAATGGTTTCTGGTAATTGATTGAGGAAATCTTTTTTACACGAACCAAGGGTTACCGACATCAAGAACAATGGAGCGATATAGTTAAAAATTATCTTTTTCATAATGCAATAATTAAAAGTTGAAAATTAAAAACCGATGTTAACGCCAAGGGTAAAGGTTCTTGCCATTGGATAGGTTCCAAAGTCAACACCCAACACGGTTTGCGTATCTCCCCCATTTCCCACCTCAGGGTCGTAGCCGGGGTAATCGGTAAACGTGTATAAATTGTTGACCCCAACATAGCACCGTGCACTTTGTAATTTTAAACGGCTGGTAACCTTAGCTGGAATGGAATAGTTAAGGGCAAGCTGCCTGATGCGAACAAACGACGCATCAAAAAGCGACCAGGAACTATAAGCAAAATTGTCGTTTTTACCACCCCTGATCGTTCTGGCAAAAGACCCGTACTTACCGCTACCTGGTTGCTCAGGAGATCTCCAGCGTGCCTCGTCCACAAACGCAAGGTTATTTTGTACGGCCGAGTTATTAACCCCAAACAGGGAAGCAAACACTTTTTGCCCCATCATGCCGTTGGTAAGTATATCGAGGCTAAAACCTTTGTATGTAAAAGTGTTATTGAAACCAAAGAAATAGTCAGGATGCGGGCTGCCTATTATTACGCGGTCATTGTCATCTATTTTACCATTGTTGTCAACATCCTGAAATTTAAAATCGCCAGCTTTAGCAAATGGTTGTGCTTTGTAAGCGGCGGCTTCTTCCTTCGTATTAAATACCCCCACAACTTGTTTTCCAAAAAATACGCCTATCGGGTGGCCCACCATTGTTACGTTGGAGTTGCCCCTGCCACCGGTATTGCCAAAAATTTTATCGTTGGCCGTGCTCATGGCAAGCACTTTATTTTTATTAAAGGTGATATTAAAATTGGTGCTCCAGCCAAACTTACCAACAAGGTTACGGGTAGTTAAGGCAAATTCGTATCCTTTGTTTTGTACTTCGCCCAGGTTAACTATGGCGTTGGTAAAGCCGGTTACCGAAGGCGTTTGCACATTAAAGAGCATGTCTTTATTGCGCTTGTCGTAAAAGTCGGCTACAATGTTTATACGGTTGTTTAAGAGCGACAGATCTATGCCAATATCCAACTGCGCCTGCGACTCCCACCCAAGACTGGTGTTTGCCAAACTGCCCGGAACAGAGCCCGGCGTTAAGGCATCTCCAATAATATAATTAGAAGAGTTTAATAAGGCCAATGCACGGTAATCACCTATGGCATTGTTACCTGTTACTCCATAACTGGCCCTGATTTTTAAATCTGAAACAGCCTTAACCCCCTGCATAAATTTTTCTTCGGACACCTTCCAGCCGATTGAGCCCGATGGAAAAGTACCCCACTTACGATCCTGGCCAAAGCGTGACGATCCATCGCGTCTAACGGTACCTGTTAGTAAATACTTGCCTTTAAAGGCATAATTGGCACGTGCAAATACCGACATGATGTTGTTTCTAAAAATAGATTCACTACCCGATGTAACCGTGCCGCCGTTAATGTTTGGAAGAAGGTCGTCCGGGAAATTTGTAGCGTTAGTTGTAATAGCATCAAAAAAATCGCTCTGCGCTGTAAAGCCGGCCACAGCATCTATTTGGTGAACCGATGCAAATAATTTTTTGTAGGCAAGGGTAGTTTCAGTCAGCCAGTTGGTTGCTTTGTTGGTGGTAACACCTGCCGTAGCTGGCGCTGTAGGCGAGTTGCCCGAAAGAGTAGATGGTTTATAGTCGCGCCGGTCAAAAAAGTTTACATCGGCGCCCAGAGATGTTCTTAATTTAAGCGAAGGCACCAGGGCATATTCAGCATAAGCATTGCTAAACAATCTTGACTGCGAATTTTTAATCTGGTATTCGTTGGCAATTTTTACCGGGTTTGCAAGGCCGGCATTTCCGTTCTCACTTAAATAGGTGGGGTAATAAGTTCCATCAGCATTATATACCGGCAACGTAGGATCCATGGTAAGTGCAGAGTTGATAATACCAAATGCACCATAGTGGCCGGTTATAGGCGGCGTTATTTCTGTACTAAAACTGGGCAGCATTGATATGCCTACACTTAGTTTGTTACTGAGCTTCGCATCTATATTGGCCTTAAAGCTGTAGCGCTTAAAGTTTGTATTGATAATAATTCCATCCTGGTTAAAGAAGCTGCCCGATATAGCATACCGTACTCCATCATTACCGCCTGATACCGATAGCTGGTGGTTTTGTATAATTGCTTTTCTAAAAATAGCATCCTGCCAGTCTGTTCCTTCTCCGACAGAATCCAGGAAAGCCTGGTTTCTATACTTATCACTAATCTTATACGAGTTGCCTCTAAGGGTGTTATTGTCATTAATGCCCGGATTGGGATTTCCAGATGTTGGATTGTCGAGGTAACCGGCATTGCGGCCATCAATAACAAACTGGGCAAATTGTTTGGCGTTCATCATCTTAAGTTTATGCGCTACTTCCTGCACACCTACATAAGAGTCAAATTCAATTTTTGGCTTTCCTGCTTTACCTCTTTTTGTGGTGATGATGATTACACCGTTTGATCCCCGTGAACCATAGATCGCTGTTGCGGAGGCGTCTTTAAGTATATCTACCGATTCAATATCATTTGGGTTAATGGTAGACAATGGATTGCTGTAGCCCACACTTGTAACCGGATAACCATCAATAACAAACAAAGGCTCTACTCCACCGGTAATAGAACTGATTCCACGCACAAGAATAGTTGTATTACCGCCTGGCGCTCCTGAAGTGGAAGAAATCTGTAAGCCCGCCACTTGCCCCTGTAAAGCTTTATCGAGACTGCTTACGGGAATTTTTTCTATTTCTTTTGCCCCTACTGAAGCAATCGAGCCGGTCAGGTCTTTTTTGCGCTGTGTACCATAACCTACTACCACCACATCGTTTAGTTGCTTGCTGTCTGGTTGTAAAACAATTGTAAGGTTACCCTGCGAGCCTACCACAACTTCCCTTTGAGTAAACCCTACATTAGAAAAAACTAAAATGGGCTTTGTAGTGGTGAGCCTGATTAAAAAACTTCCATCTTCTTTAGATAGGGTTGCGTTGGGAGTTCCCTTTTCGGTTACGGTAACACCGGCTAAGGGCTCGCTATTGTTGCCTGTTACTTTTCCGCTAAAGCTGGTTTGGCAAAAAGCACTTACCGAGATAAACATGCAGAGAAAAAAGACAGCAGTCTTAGAAGTGTTGAAAGGTTTCATAAAAGCAATCTTAATTAATTATTATTGAATAACAATTCTGTATTATAAAACTCACAATTAATTTCGAGACTTCCAAATGAAATATGAAAAATTTTTAAACTTTTTGAAAAAGCCAGTTGGCTGTAGATGGATGGATGAGGTGTTTTCGGCTTGCCTTATGTCACTTAAGAGTAACACCCAGGCAACAAAAACAACTAAACAGTATCCAACGTGTGGTATTACAATACAAATGATTTACAACCTACAAAGTGTTGCATTGGCGTAAAAGCGGAAAGTGATACCCGGAGATGGTACTAATGCTAAAAAAATAAACAGCCATTAGTTACCTGAGATAAGGCGGTAATTACAAGATTGTCCGATAACTATTTATTTGGTAAGCCTTAAAGCCTAACTGTAAACTTTTTTGTGCCGGATGCATTGCTTTTTCGTTTGTTTCAATATGCGAAGTTTTCCACGCTTTATTAATTGGTCGCGAGAATTTTAAAACAGGCCGGGCGGCCACCCCGCTCATATTCCAAAACCTTGTTATCAGTCCGTTTTGTATGCCCTCTTCCGAAGGTTTTACACTCCATAATAAAACGTTGGGATCGCTAACAGAGAGCAGCGAAAAAGATGTAGAAGCGTTGGCTACCGGTGATCCGGTAATCATTCCTGTCGCTAAGGGATTTTGATGCTCCAAAGAAAATTTCATTGCATACATGGCATTGAAAGCAGCCTGGCGTGTAGTAAGGGCAAACTTGTACAGAAAGTTCTTTTGGCCATTTTGATTGAAGATGCCGAGGGTACCGCCATCTTCCACTTTCTTGTCAATATTGCCTCCGGCCAATGCATTCAGTTGTGAAGATTGTGCCCACAGTGAATCCACCGTGCTCTTACCTAACCTAAAAAAACTACAGTCCATGTTGGATATAGTAACCCCATAATTCGGTTCGCTCATTGTAGCAAAGTGGTTGAAGGTTTGCCAATCATATCGTGCATTTTCGTCAGCGTAATGTCCACCGGCTGACTCCTTTTTTGCGGTAAGAACAGCACCTGACTCTTCATGCCTTGTGGTAGGATCTTTAAGGTTTAAAGAGAAGGCCCATGTCTTCACATCTTTAAAGTTTTCCTGGATGCTATCTTCTATATCAATGCGGGAACTGGTTGCGAACAATGTTATGCGCACGGTGTGAAGCAACGGATCAATTGATACAGCCTTTAACGTAACGGAAACCGGACCTGCATTTTCTACAACTAAATCTCCCCTGTTTTCATTACTACCAAGGTCATTGGCATACCTGCCATCAATCTGTTGTATCAATTGCCTGCTGTTTGCGATGCTATCGAAGATCGCGGTAATTACACCCGCCCCACTCACTTGCAAGCGGTAAAAGCGGTTGCTGAAATAGCCGTTCTTAAAAGTAGCGGCTGTCGGAAGTTTTGCAGATGTCGCCTTTCTTATTTCAAAAACTTTGTAACCAACGGAGGGCAGATTGGCAGCCCAGATACGGATCATTTGTTTGCCATCTTTTTGTATGAGCTGGTTCGGCACTTCCTGTTTTGTGCTCTTGTCAATAACCGTAACAGGATAAACGCCATCGAACAATACATCAGCAACATCGCTTCTGCTCCAGCTTAGCGGATTGAAAACATAAAAAGATGTTGACCTTGATTTTGAAATTTGATTACTTAAAGTGATTGCAGCACGGCTGTACAAAGTGTCTACGTAATCGCTCAACATTTTTTGCCTTTTGATTTGCCATGCAGCTCTTGTATCTCTAGATACCGGCCCATCGGCTGTCCAGTTGTGTTCCCAATAAACACCAAAGCTTTCCCATGCATTATTTCTTGCTTCATTAAGGTCTTTACCAAACGTTTTATCTTTTAATGAAACGATACTTGCCAGCGCTTCTGCTGTCCGCAGCTTCTCTGTTGCCCTTCGCACTTTTGCAGTTGTTTCATTCATTGAAACAGGAAGTAAATCCCATTCGTTACCATAGCTCACCGATTGAGATGGAACTTTCGGATATGTCTTTTCAAAGTCTTTAAAGAAATCTTCTTCGTTTGATACTCTAACTTTGCGGGTTTGATTAGTGGCATTTCTTGCAGCATTAATAAATGGTTGCGAGAGGTAAGTTTCCAGGTCATCATGACCAAAACCAAAAGCACCGGCAACATTGTATGGATAAGCAGAGCCGTCAGCAACATTGTTACAAAAAGTATCAAGCGTATTGACAACATTGGCTAAATCTTTTGCAACATCCTTATATTTTATTTGAAGCCTGCACTCAGCATAGCCACCCAACGGTGCCCACTTCTTTTCGTTGTATACATACCATTTCATTAATACACCCTCTCCATCCAAACCATTGTAGCGGTACATTTGGTGCTTGCGTTTGGCACGCATGTCATAACTCATCTGGCTGCCATATCCACCAATTCCTTTCCAGCTATATTTTGCTCCGGAGCCTGCCCATAAAGAGGCCAGGCCAAGCGGCAAGGTATTATTCTCCATACTGGTAGCCAGAGTAAAACGCAACTTATATTTTCTTTCTAACTGCCCCGCATAGTACATACCCCGTATAACAGCCTCCGTTGGTTGAGCACCATAACAACTTACCAGCATGTTAAGCGGAGCACTGATATGACCTGATTTGATTGCCGCAATCAGGCGGTTGAATTGAGCAGGTGAGCGATGATTTTGATAAGCCTTCAGCCATAGATTACCATCACAATTAAACCTTGCCTGGTAATCGGGTTCGTTATTTTTCGTTAAGTCAACCTGGTGTAAATAATAATCCAGCATATGTACAAAAGCAGAATCATACGTTGCTTCATTTGCCGTCCACATGTAGTCGGTATGGTCGTCGTTGGCAATGTAAAATCGCTTTTGCTGGGCTACGCAATCCATGTAAAATATCACTACAACTATTGCCAACAATAGCACTTTCATTTGCTTTGGTTTAAAGTTCAATTTTTATGTGGGCATTTATCATCATTCAATACCAAGCTGTTTGCGCTGTTTGCGCCTTCCTGCCCTTTCGGCACTCACCTGCAAAAAGCAAGGCACTTTCTAATAGCCTTTACAAACTTGCCTTAGAAAGATGCCCCCGAAAAACAAATGTAGAAGTGCTTAGGATATAAAATTGGATACCCACAATATTAATACATGCATCTATATTAAAGAAGATTTTTGTATGCAACTTTCGGAGGTTGTTACCAGGTACTACTGAAAATTTAGCCGGAGAAAATGGAATGGTACGTGGTGCGACTATATCGGTGCAAGCGGCGCAGGCACCCATAACAATAACTTTTGCTTAAGCTTCAAGACAACGGGATTGGGACTTTAGATTCTTCAATTATAGGATTTGTCTTCGTAATGCAATCCTTTTAGGTTGATAGTGTCGCTGTACCTATCTTATCACAATTCCTATCCTAATATTTTAATCTCTACCCGCCGGTTTTGCATTTTTGCATTTTTTGTATTGCCTTCTACCAACGGATCTTCTGCTGCAACTGCCGTTAGTTGCATCCGGATTTCATTAATTCCCTTACGCACAAAAAATGTTTTTACTGCATTTGCTCTTTTCAGCGAAAGCAGTTCGTTAACCGCCGGTGATCCTGTTTTATCCGTATGTCCGGAAATGGAAATTAGTAACTCCGGGCTATTTAGCAGGATGTTTGCCAGGTAGTTTAGCTTCTGAAAATACACCTTGCTGATTGTTGCCTGCCCGGTTGCAAACAAAATGTTTTCAGGAGGTAAGTTTTTATAATTAATTTTTTCTTTTACAATTTCTGTTTTGATAACAGGCACATAAACGATGTTAGGTTTAGTGCCGTCACTTTTGGTAACTACGTCCTTGGAGGCAAGGAAAACCGTATCGCGAATACGGAGAGTATCATGTACAACTATTCTTTCTGTTAATGCCTGGGGGGCAGCAGGTACATAAACCGGGTACGAAACCGGCGACCGCTTTTCAGTGGCATTATAGGAAGGCTGATTATAGTACGGTGCAGGTGCAACGTTGTTTGCAGCCGAGCGATTGTTAGCCATTTGTCTTTCCAGCCGTAGGATGTCGGCTTGCAGGCGTTCCGATTGACGATTGTAGTTTTCATATGAATCATCTAATGTGGCCTGTTGTTGCCGCATTGCACGATTGTTAGCAGCGATAAGCGCTGCATTATCTTCCTTTGTTTGCAATGAACGCTCAGCCGGAGTTGGTCTTTGTTGTGTAGCTGCCGCCGATGTAGTGGCTACTTTTTTTTTTGAAGCGTCGTTTTTAGGTGTAGGAGAAGCGGCCAACATTATAGTATCGTTTTTTGTTGCAACCATGGCAAAGCTGTCTGTGCGATTCTTGTGTGTTTCCAGATTGCCATTCAGCTTTGATGTATTGTCATCCGTCTTTACTATAGAAACATCCATTTTTGTTGCAGTGTCATTCATCACAATGACAGGCCTGTTCTGCCCGCCATTATAACCCATTGAACTGTCTGCTTTGTTCGTACTATCCAGTTTCTGGCGCAAATTATTCAACCGGTTAATCAGCGTATCCAACTGCTGACGCTTCTGGGAAAGGCTGTCACGAAGAATGTTGTTGGCAGAATCAACCCTTATCTTTTGGGCCCGGTTTATTCGCATTACAGAATCGACGTTATAATTGTTTGGTTGTGCATACCTGGAAGGCATATTTGGGTTGTAAAAAGAATCGATGCCATTTCCCCTGGTATTGCCATAGTAATAGTTATTGTTTACTATAATCACTTGCCCTGTTTTTCCATCTGTATAAACCTGCCCCTTCGAATAATCCAGTATCATTCTTCTTGTAGCTGTATCCATGTTCACCACGTTTTTGTTTTCGCCCTGCATGCGTGTTTTGTTTGCCGCTATCCTTTCTTTATTAATATCGCTGCTATCATTTACAGTCGTCGGGTCAATATAACCGGACTGTTTTTTCGAGGTAAATATTCGTTCTACTTTAGATGGCTTGCCATAAGTAAACCCAATCTTCAACCCTACAAAGAAATCTGCAGCTTTTAGTTTTTTATTAAAAGCCATAGAACCTAGATTGCTGCTGCCAAAAAATACCGGTCCCAGTTTCAATGCCAGCCCCAGCCGGTTGTCGCGAAAATCAGTAAAATCGTTTCTGTCGGAGAAGGTGTAGGGAATATAAACGCCGAAATGCCGTTTTTCAAAACGAGGCGTAATGGAGTAATAGCCATAATTGTTGAAGCGGCTGCCAGCTTTACTACCCATTTTTAAAGGACGGTAAGCAATTGCGTTCAGGTATAAACCTTTTACAAATCGTATGTCCATCTGTACGCTAAGTGCGCCGGGCAGATACACATTGTATTCACGGGGATCGTTGGCTAAGGGGGTAACTCTATTAGCAAGGGCAGTATCAAAATCTTTTAACGATGAATAGTTGCCATTGCGAATGTCCCAATTATTAATGTCGGCACGAAAAGAATTAGCATCGTCGGGTTTGTTAAAGGTGAACATGCCAACATCAAGCAGCGACACTCCAAGTCTGAAAATATACTTGTTTAAATCCCTTCGCTTCACCTCGTACGACTCTTCGTCATCGGTACGGATATACTTGAAATTATTCAGGTGTCCACGATACTCATACACGAGGCCAACGTCAGCACCAAAAGCATTTGCATCCGGGCGGAAGCGAGTATCAAACACCCGGTTGAAATCAGCATTTTTGTTATGATTGTAATTGACTCTATCTGTATTGAAATTGAAAGTGCTGTCATTATTTACACGAACAGTCAAATTGTTGCTGCCAAGATTAAATGAAGACACGCCCCCAAGATACTTACCTGTAACAGCGCCTTTAAGAAAATGATTTCCGTTGTTTAACAGAACCCGACCATACGTTAGCCCTACTTCTGCCCAGCTGAGTGATTGCAGGGTAAGGTTAGAGGCATCGACAGACTGATTATTGAAAGGCTGGTAGTAAAAATTGTTGAACGCAAGTTTTGCAAGGTCCTGGCTAATATTTCTGCCCTGTATCATTGTTCTCGACTGAAGATTAAGCGCAAGCGCTGATTTTTCGCTCAGGTTTACCATAAAGCTCAAAGGCAGTTGTGTTCTGTTGGAGATATTGAAAAAGGCTTTCTCACCTGTTGCAAGCTTTGCTTCAGACAGGTAACGAGAGCGGAACGTTTGGTAGTCGTCAAAATTATTTTTGTTGAATTTTAAAAGCACGTCCCTGTTGAGCAGGAAATAATTATTGCTATAACGAACATCGGTACTAAACAAGTTAATATCGAATTTAAAACGGCTATCCACAATGCTCGCTGGTTGAATCATTACACCGGTGATTCCTGCATAGTTCCCCGTATTAAAGCCTACAAATCTTTGCGAAAACAGATGTGGGGAGAGTAAGAATGCGAATAGGCTGAATAGTAAACTTTTTTTCATAGTTTAAATTTTACGTCTAAAAATATCATTGTGATCTTGCTGCTATGTTGCGAAAGCTGGGCAGAAATCAATGAGACACAGATATTATTAGTTCTATTATTAGGTTGGCTTATTACGTGAATGCCTTATAATAGTGCCAGCACTTTTTTTGTAACCAATATGCTGGTGAGTGAGAATTTCTTTAACAAACTTTACGCTTGAAGGAATACTTTGGGGCAGATGATGCACATATAGGGTAATTATATTCCTAT